>NZ_JASFYM010000002.1:0-1827 GCF_030055635.1 Methanothrix sp.
CCCCAGGATCCAGGCCTCCCGCCTGGCAGATGAACGCAGAAAAATAACCGCGCCCATCACCCTCCGGCCGGTCTCCACCGCACACGCCGGAGTCCCTGTCAGACCCCTCAGGTTCAGGGTACCTGATCTTAAGACACACGTCAAATATTTCAGTGTTTTGCTCAGGCACAATTCCTGACTTCATATTAATGGCATATAAACATAACGGGCGAGGGCATCATACCGGTGCATGCATATTTGTGAGAATATTTCTGCATCAGTGGAAGCTGATCCCATGGTCTATGATGACCCCGACCCATCCGCTCCATCTCCTGGTAGCTCAGGGGATAGATTAATACGTTGCGAGTGGCCATTACGCTAGAGCTCCGGTAGTGTAGCCAGGTCAATCATTCCGGCCTTTCGAGCCGAAGACTCGGGTTCAAATCCCGACCGGAGCATAAATTGCATATTTTATTATGATGATATTCTGTGAAATAGAGATGATAATATTGTTCGCGAAGAATATCATCATATTAATATCCGGGTTTTGCGAGTCATGGCCGGAATCTGGGGCGGGTCGTGTACTCGAATATCTGAATGATCCTCCTGAAATCGAGAGCCATGTGCGAGATATCCCATGAGCCTGGCAGAAATGAGCGCTGCGGATTTCAATGATAGAAGTACACACACGAGAGCGTTCAGCTATATGCCGCGATCCGGCCGGGCTGAGCGCCCTCCTAATAGTCCCGGGCGGATTCGAACCGCCGTCGCTGGCTCCAAAGGCCGGCAGGATTGGCCCCTACCCCACGGGACTCCGGTCTGGATCTTGCCCTGACTATATATATTCCCTTCCTCGTTCTGATAATCGATGAGAGGGCGCGATCAGAGGAAGCTCCTGGAGATCCTCAGGGTTATAGCCGAGTCCAAGAGGCCTGTGGGCGCGAGGACGATCTCAGACGTTCTCAGCAGCAGGGGCTACAGCCTCGGCGAGAGGGCCATACGCTACAACCTCAGGATACTCGATGAGCTCGGATTCACGAGACGGCACGGCTACTCTGGGAGGATCGCAACCCCCCTCGGTCTCAAGGAGCTCAGGGACGCGCTGATACACGAGAGGATCGGCTTCGTGAACACGCTCATAGAGGAGTACATGCTGCGCACCACGTTTGACTTCTCGAGGGGCGACCTCGTGGCGAACATCAGCATCGTGGCGCCCGAGGACGTGGAGAGAGCGCTCGAGGTCATGGAGATGGTCGCGGAATCCGGATACTCGGGGGACCTGGTGCGCGTGAATCGCGGGGATGAGTGCGCGGAGATCGGGACGGTCTGCAGCATCACCGTCGACGGGCTCCTCCTGAAGGCGGGGGTGCCTGTGAACACAACATTCGCGGGCGTCCTCGAGATCAGGAGCGGGGAGCCGTGCAGGTTCTCGGATCTGATTGCGTACGCAGGCACCTCCATAGATCCGATGAGGGCCTTCATGGCGAGGAGGATCGCCCGGGTGATGGACGCCGTGCGCACCGGCTCCGGGAAGGTCCTGGCCAACGTCAGGGAGGTGCCGGTCAGCGCTTTTGAGGACACAGCGCGCATCCTGGAGCGCGCGCGCTCGATCGTTGGCAGGATCGTTGTGGGCGATCCCGGGGATGATGTGCTCGGATGCCCTGTGGCTCCGGGTCGCGTCGGCATAGCGATATGCGCGGGCGTCAACGCTCCCGTGGCTGTCGCTGAGTGCGGGGTGCGCATCCGCACATCCCCGATATCCGCGCTGATCCCCTGCGAGGAGATGTCTCGGATAAGATTTTATAAGGGCTAGGACTGGGCGATAAGCGAGGTCAGAAAGATGGCTGT
>NZ_JASFYM010000002.1:1925-31192 GCF_030055635.1 Methanothrix sp.
TGTCGCTGAGTGCGGGGTGCGCATCCGCACATCCCCGATATCCGCGCTGATCCCCTGCGAGGAGATGTCTCGGATAAGATTTTATAAGGGCTAGGACTGGGCGATAAGCGAGGTCAGAAAGATGGCTGTCAGAGTTGTTATATCAGATCCAAAGACAGGAAAGGCATATCAGGTTGAGCTGAAGGACGCGAGCAGGCTCATCGGAAAGAAGATCGGCGATGCTGTCGAGGGCGATCTCCTGGGGCTGCCGGGATACGCTGTGATGATAACGGGAGGCAGCGACCGCGACGGGTTCCCGATGCGGAGCGATCTGCCTGGGATGCAGCGGAAGAGGCTGCTCCTCGCGGGCGGCGTCGGGTACAGGCCGCGCGTGAAGGGCCAGAAGAGGAGAAAGAGCGTCTGCGGGCGCGAGATCTCGCCGAACATAAGCCAGATCAACGTCAAGATAACAGAGTACGGCGCGAAGCCGATCGAGGAGCTGCTCAAACCGTAAGGAGCGATCTCAGCTTTTCAAGCGGCGCGGGCAGGCGGCCGCGCTGGATGTCCTTCATCGTCATCGGATCCAGCAGGGAGAAGATCAGCTCAATCGACCTGTCGCTCCTCATGGCCCTGTCCACGATTCTTCTTATCATCACAGAGCCCCTGAGGGGGCCGCCCAGCTCCCTCTCGATCCTCTGCGTGTAAATCTCGAGGTTACCAGGAGCCGAGGCGACCTCTCCAGCGATCCTCCCCGCGACCATCGCAAGGGGCACACCTCCGCCGCTCGTCGCCATCACATGGCCCGCGGCATCCCCTGCGAGCAGGAACTTCCCGCTCTGTATCATATCAGGCATCCCGCCAGCTGGCACGATCCCCCTCATAACTGCGACGGTCTCGCCGTTTCTTAGAAGCTCTCCAGCATGCGGATGCTCCTCAACGAATCTCCTCAGAATCGCAGCGAGATCCATCTTCCCTTGTATGTACGACCTCCTCACCCCCACGCCCACATTCGCGACATCACCGCCGAGGGGTATGATCCATGCGTAGCCGCCTGGAGCCCACCTCTCTCCGAAGTACATCTCCGCCGCGTCCCTGTCGATATCGACACCGACCATCTCGTACTCCAGACATATACCGGGCTCGTCCCTCTGGACCGCACCTATCGCTCTGGCCACTTTTGACGAGGGGCCATCAGCGCCGATGACCACATCAGCATCGATGATGCCCTCGCGCCTCCCCTTCAGGCGTATCGACCCCCCGCATACATCAGCCTCCGTGCCGACGATGAGCTGCGCGCCGGCGCGCGCGGCCCTGTGCGCAAGATGCCTGTCGAAGCTGCGCCGGTCCACGCACCTGCCCGCAACCGGGAACTCCGCGGACCTTCCGGAGGGCGCGTATAGACGCTGGACCTTCGTCCTGTTGAGGATGCACCTCTCGGGTATCCCGACGAGCGTCTCTGGTAGAACGGCATCGGGCAGCAGATCCCTGAGCTCAGAGGCCTCAGGTATGAACCCGCCGCACTGGACAGGGCTGCCTATCTCCATTTTTTTCTCAACAAGGACAACCTCTGCGCCGAGCCTCGCCGCGGTCTCGGCAGCTGTTGATCCAGCGGGGCCGGCGCCTATCACGATGATCCTCATGCGGGCAGCGATGTGGTGTAACCCATGCTCAGAAGCGACTCCTCTATCTCCTCGACAGCGAGGTACATCTCGTCCCTGAACCTCTCCCTGTGGGAGAGCCTGGGCTCTGCCGAGAGGCGTATCTCCATGGCATCGCCCCTGTAGAGCTTCACGCACGCGAGCATGTCGTGCTGTGAGAGCCTGTACGCGATGTGGCTGCCGGTCGGCGTGTACCACTCAGGGTGCCTGGATCTCAGATCCTCGATGAGCCTGTCCCAGCTCATCTCCCCCCTGATTCGAGCCCCATCAGCCTTCAGCGGGTTCACCCTCAGCGCCAGATCGAGATGCGCCCTCTCGCCGAAGTCCCTCTCCTCTATCATTCTCATTATCAGAGGATACCTGGAGTTCTCCCTGTCAACCGTGAGCATCATCCCGCCGAAGAGCCTCTCCGCGACGTCTGAGAAGAAGGGCGCGAGCCTCCTTTCATCTGTTGGTGGTGTGATGAGGGAGACGATCACGAAGACCGATGCGCTCAGCGCGAGGCCTACAAGAACCCCGTGCTCCGTGAGGAGCGGCGAGATCGTGTCCAGCGGCTTCCCGAAAATAAACTTCTCGTACGCGATCATCACGATCTGTGTCCCGCCGCCAACGATGACCGCGGCGAGCGCGCCCCAGGCTGTGGCCCTCTTCCAGTAAAGCCCGCCGACGATCGGGAAGAAGTACGATGTCGTTCCTATAACTGTGGCTATTATCACAGCCTCCATTATGCTCTCCACGTTCAGCGCGATGAACGCGGAGGTGAAGATCATCAGAACCACAAGCACCCTGCTGATTATCAGCATCTCCCGCATCGTTGCGTCTGGCTTGACGAACCTCTGGAATATGTCCCTGACCATGCACGAGGCGCCAGATGTCGCGAAGGTGTCTGTGCAGGACATGGACGCGGCAGCGAAGCCTATCGTCAGCAGCGCGACTCCAGCAGCGGGGACGTTCTCGGAGATGAACCTGAGATAGAGCATCTCCGCCTCCATCTCCCCCTCAGGGAGCGGGTAGATCGCGCGCAGTGCTATCGCTGTTATGAAGCATGCGGCGTAAACGATCGCGAGAAGCAGAGATCCCAGCAGGAGCCCCATCCTCGCACTCCTCTCATCACGCGCTGCCCAGACCCTCTGCCATGGATCCTGCTCCGCGATCCATCCCGGCAGCAGTGCGAGCTGGAAGACGAGAGCGCCGAGCACGCCCCCCATCAGGAACGGGTCCCACCAGTCTCCGCCGAGGGCTGCGCTCTCAGCGAGCAGCGACGTGCCTTGATCGGAGGATACCTTAACCGAGAGGAGCGCCACCACAACCGCGAGCCCTGCGAGGAAGATATACTGAACCCGGTCGGTCCACACAACAGCTCTGAACCCGCCGAGGCTGACGTATAGCGCCACAGCGACCGCCATGATCAGAACCGCGTACAGCGGCTCGACTCCGAAGAATGTCCCGAGGACGAGCTTGAACCCTATGAAATCAACGACCGAGAATAGGATCATCATTATCGTTACAGCTACCGCGACAGGAGCTCTGACCTTTGGATCGTATCTTATCTCCAGAAGCTCAGGCTGGGTCATCGCGGGTATGCGCTTGACCCTTCCTGCGATCAGTGCGATGATCGCGAGCGCAGCTATGTTCGGGAATACCCAGACCCAGATCGAGCTGACGCCTATGAGCATGAAGAGACCTGTGGAGAGCAAAAGAGCGCTGGCTGTGAGCCACGAGGCTGCTGCCGAGAACCCAAGGGAGGACGCCCCAAGCTCCCGGCTCGCGAGCCAGAACTCCGTCACCGATCCCTGCCGCTTTGATGATATGAAGCCTATGCCGATCAGCAGAGAAATATATACGCCCAGGATGAGGAGGAATATGTGATACGGATCCAAGCGATACCACCGCTGGGCCACTAAAACTTATCCTGTATATATACACTCGGACATCCTGAGTTTTGTTGGGGACAAGCGATTTTTACTGCGCATGAGGTTATGCTGTGCACGATTCGTTCACGCGCGAAATTCGCGAAAGCCGCTTATACTAAGCGGGCAGAGCCGGTTCCGGGATCGTGATGAGGAGCGATATCACCAAGTCAGGGCCTGAGAGGGCACCACATCGAGCCCTTCTCAAGGCGATGGGCATCACGGACGACGAGATCAAGAGACCTTTCATAGGCGTGGCGAACTCCGCGAACGAGTTCATACCCGGGCACATACATCTGGACAGGATCGCGGAGGCTGTCAAGGCAGGCATAAGAATCGCAGGAGGCGTGCCATTCGAGTTCCAGACGATCGGCGTCTGCGATGGAATCGCGATGGGTCACGGGGGAATGAGATACTCCCTGCCGTCCAGGGAGCTCATCGAGGACTCGATAGAGATCATGGCGCAGGCGCACCAGCTCGATGGTCTTGTTCTGATACCGACATGCGACAAGATCGTACCCGGGCATCTCATGGCAGCCGGGCGTCTCGATCTGCCGACGATAGTTGTTACCGGCGGGCCGATGCTTCCGGGATTCGCATGCGATAGAGAGCTCGATCTGATCAACGTCTTCGAGGAGTGGCAGAAGGGCGGCGAGGGAATCCCCATCCTGGAGGATTTCGCATGCCCTGGCGCCGGATCTTGCGCGGGTCTATTCACAGCTAACTCGATGGCGTGCATGACCGAGGCGCTGGGCCTGAGCCTCCCGGAATGCGCGACAGCACACGCTGTTGATGCTAAGAAGATGCGCATCGCCAAGCTCTCCGGCATGAAGATAGTGGAGCTTGTGAAGAAAGGCCTCACGGCGAGAAAGATCGTCTCGCGGGAGTCCTTCGAGAACGCTGTCAGGGTCGACATGGCGATCGGGGGGTCCACGAACACAGCATTACACCTGCCGGCAATCGCAGCCGAATTCGATATCGATCTGGAGCTGGATGTCTTCGACAGGCTGAGCAGGGAGACGCCGCATCTCGTCAATCTGCGGCCCGGAGGACCGCACCACATGCTGGACCTCGATCGCGCAGGCGGCATACCTGCTGTGATGCAGCGCCTCTCGCCTAAACTGGATCTGAGTGTGCTCACCGTCACAGGAAAGACGCTCGGCGCGGTTCTCGCTGAGTACAGACCTGTCAACCCCAAGGCGAACGCGGAGGTCATAGCAACCCTGGAAAATCCTGTGCATCCCGAGGGCGGGATCGCGATACTCAAGGGTAGCCTGGCACCTGAGGGGTCTGTTGTAAAGCAGACCGCGGTCTCGAAGAAGATGCTCGTGCACAAGGGCCCTGCAGTCGTCTACAACTCCGAGGAGGAGTCGATGAAGGGGATACTGAGCGGAGAGGTCAGGGCAGGAGATGTAGTCATAATAAGATACGAGGGGCCGAAGGGTGGTCCCGGAATGAGGGAGACGCTTGCGCCGACGTCAGCGATCGCAGGCGCGGGCCTCAGCGAGTCTGTGGCGCTCATCACAGATGGCAGGTTCAGCGGGGGCACACGCGGACCGTGCATAGGTCATGTCTCTCCGGAAGCTGCGGTCGGAGGCCCGATAGCGCTCGTCGAAAATGGCGATATGATCTCCATAGACATACCGAACAGGAGGCTGGACCTGCTCGTCGATGAGAGCGTGCTGGAGAAAAGGCGTGCGTCATGGAGGCCGCCTGAGCCGAAGGTGAGGGGTGGCGTTCTCGATCGATACAGAAAGTCCGTGACCTCTGCGAGCAGGGGCGGAGTTCTGAGATGAGATGCTTTGTCGCCGTAGATCTGCCTGCAGAGATCAAACGCGAGATACCCGCGATACAGCAGGCCTTCGCGATGAACGGGCTCAAGCTCGTCGAGCCGGAGCTGGTGCACATAACCCTGAAGTTCCTGGGGGAGGTGCCGGAGAGCAGGGTTGCTGAGATCGTAAATTCGCTCAATCGCGTGAGCTTCTCGCCATTCCAGGCGCGCATCAAGGGCGTCGGCGCTTTCCCGGGGAGATCCATCAGGGTCATCTGGCTCGGAGCCTCTGGCCCCTTCGAGGATCTCGCGCGTGCCGTGGACAGCGCGCTCGAGCCCTTCGGCTTCGAGCGCGACAAGAAGTTCAGCGCGCATGCGACCCTGGCCAGGGTGAAGGATCCAGCGCTGAGCCGCATTCTATCCGAAAGGATATCAGGCATCTCGGATACTGATCTCGGCGAGTTCACTGTCGACAGATTTGTTCTCAAGAAAAGCACTCTGACACCGAGGGGGCCGATCTACGAGGACATCGCAGAGTTCAGAGCTTCTCGGTGAGGTTCTGCGCAGGATAAAACCATCAGAGGAGGAGCGCAGGCAGCTCGAGAGGATCTCATCAGAGATCCTCCGCAGGGTTGAGGAGATTGCAGCGGCGAAGGGCGTGGCATGCCGCGGAATTCTCGTCGGATCTGCTGCCAGAAACACCTGGCTCTCCGGGGATCGTGATATCGATGTCTTCATCGCGGTGCCTGAGGACGGAGATCTCGGCGCGGCCCTCGAGATCGCGAGGGAGATCGCGCCTGAGCACGAGGAGAGGTACGCGGAGCATGCATATGTTCACGCTCAGATCGATGGATTTGATGTGGATCTCGTGCCATGCTACGACGTCCGCGACCCCTCCAGGATAAAATCCGCTGTCGACAGAACTCCCTTCCACTCACGTTACATCTCAGAGCGGATAAGGGGCCTCGAGGATGATGTGCTCCTCCTGAAACAGTTCATGAAGGGCGTCGGTGTTTACGGCTCTGACCTGAGAACAGGCGGGTTCTCCGGATACCTTGCTGAGCTTCTTGTAATATACTACGGATCGTTCCTCAGAGTCCTGGAGGGCGCGAGCTCCTGGCGCCCCGGAACGAGGATAGATCTTGCGCAGGGCGCGGATCTCAGGGCGCCTCTTGTGGTCATAGATCCTGTTGATCCGAATAGAAATGTGGCCGCTGCCCTGACCCTCGACAGGATGTTCCAGTTTGTCGGGGCAGCGAGATGCTTCCTGAGCTCCCCGAATATCAGCTTCTTCTTCCCGCCGGAGGCGCATGCGATGCATCCAGATGAGATCAGAGCTGAGATCGAGAGGAGGGGCACGGAGTTCGTGCTTCTCGAGATCTCCGCCCCTGACATGGTCGATGATGTTCTCTACCCACAGATGAGAAAGGCGGAGGCCGCTGTGAGGGGCCTTCTCGAAAGAGAGGGTTTTCAGGTGCTCAGGAGCGATGTGGATCTGGTTCGCGGAGAGGATGTCAGGGCGCGCCTCCTATTCGAGCTCTCGATCTGGGAGCTGCCCTCGGTGAGGATACACACCGGCCCTCCGGTGTGGGAGGCGGAGCACGCGTCCAGGTTTGTGAGGAGCAACCCCTCTCCTCTCTCAGGGCCTTACATCGATAACGGCAGGCTTGTCGTCGAGATCCCGAGGAGGTACAGAAGGGCTGTGGATCTGCTCAGCGGAGAGATCCAAAGGATATCACTCGGGAGGCACCTCTCCTATGGCAGCAGGAGAGTGCTATCAACGCGCGAGATCATAGAAATGATGGATGGGGATCTCGCGGGGTTCCTCACAGCGTATCTCAATAAAAAAACCAGGGTCTGCTGAATGGCTCAGACCAGGCTCCTCCAGTATGCTTTCTGGACGCTCTTCACCTCCTCGATCCTGCGGGCGAGCTGCGCGTCCTTCAGAGCTCTGACCTCAGGAACATCTCCCTGGAATGCCCTTAAAACAGAGACGACGGATTTTGAAAGGGACTCGAGACGGTAACCGCCCTCGAGCGATGCGACGAGCCGCCCGCCGGCGTGCCTGTCCGCTATATCCTTCACCAGTCCTGCGAGCGCGCCGAAGCCGTTCTCTGTGATGCGCATCCCACCCAGCGGGTCCATCTGGTGCGGGTCGAACCCTGCTGACACGAACACTATTTCAGGCCTGAACTCATCTGCTATAGGCAGCAGGATCTCCCTGTATACGGCCAAGTACCCGCTGTCATCTATTCCAGGTGGCAGCGGGACGTTCACCGTGAACCCCTTTCCCCTTCCATCGCCCACCTCGGTGACCCTTCCAGTGCCAGGGTAGTGGGGGTGCTGGTGTGTTGAAAAGAAGAGCACGCTGTCATCCTCGTAGAAGGCAGCCTGCGTGCCGTTGCCGTGATGCACATCCCAGTCGACTATGAGCACCCTTTTCAGCCCCAGCGACTGAGCATACCTTGCGCCTATCGCAACGTTGTTGAAAACACAGAAGCCCATGCCTCTGTGCGGGGTCGCATGGTGCCCTGGAGGCCTGACGAGCGCGAACACGGGCTCCGGTCTCTTCATGACGTGGTCCACGCCTGCGCAGACGCCGCCTGCTGCCATGAACGCGACATCGTACGAGTCCTTCGAGAGGACGGTGTCTATATCGAGACGCCCGCCCCCGCGCTCGCAGATGCTCCTCACCTGCTCGATGTAGCGGCGCGAGTGTACGGCCTCGATTTTGTCGAGGGACGCGGGCCTGGGCTCTATTCTGCCCAGATTCAATCCTTCTTCCTCAATCCTCTCCATTATGGCGATCAGGCGCTCCTTCCTCTCAGGATGCTCGTGAGTCTCGTGCATGAGGTATACGGGATGGTAAACGATGGATGTCATACAGCTGTCTTATATCTGCATGGCGTTAAAATGCTTTTGTTGTTATGCAGTCGATCAGAGCGCAGCTTTGCATCACTTGTACCAAAAACATCCAACCAGGTCGCATACATGCATTAGCCGGAATCTGTGAAATCCGGGTCGTGTGCCGGTATCATTGAGATCAATAGCATCTGGCCTCGCAGGAGCTGTGAGATACTGCGTAGCGGCCTCTGATTTCTGAACGACTGCTCGGCGACCGAATGCAACAGAAGAGTACCAGAATGAATAAAACGACACAAGATTGGTCGTCTACTCGAATAGCTGAATGATTCTGCTGTATTCGAGAGCCATGGGCAAGGGATCCAATGAGTCCGGCAGGACTGGGTGCTGCGGAGTTCAATGAATCAGGTACATGGTCCCAGTAGATTATCGGTGGAATTCAAGAGAATTCAAGATCCACAAACCATGCTGTTCGATATGCACAGCACGGTACAAGGACCAAAAAGGATATAATAGGGAAATACTCTATCACTACGCTATAATTCCCATCAAAGGGGGAATTTATGGAGGGTGATGAAGCTATAAGTCTGTGAGGCTGATGCCACAGGGTCTCTGCAGTGCATTCCCTGCATGGCGTATTCCAGACTTTGCTGGGGCAATAGTTTTAAGAATAATCAGACTGTATGTTGCAAACTAATCCGATATGGGAAGATAGGAGGTTAAAAGATGAATAAGACTGCAATAATGATTACAGCGCTGGTAGCGGTACTAGCGACAGCGATGGTAGTCGGCGCAGTCGATAAGGTGGAGATCCGAGGTGCTGTTCAGGAGGTTGTGGATGGTGCAACAGTCACCTGGAATCCCCAGAACTTCGCCGGCTTCTACTACGACATCGATGATGGCATTGGCAACGAGCAGATCACAATGACCATCACGGGCAACAAGCTCGAGGAGCCCAACGGCGTCAAGTACACGACCACAGTCCAGGAGAAAGAGTTTGAGTTCGAGGGCTGGGGCTGGTACAACTCCATAGGGTTCCTCGGTGAGGAGTACTTCGCTGGATACAGCGAGAAGAAGCCCACCTGGAACGGCGCTGAGATCGATCCGGAGCTCTACAAGCAGTCCACCGACAGGAACACCCTCGTCGATGAGCAGCTCCTGAAGGTGCTGATGGATGATGATACAGAGAGGACGTTCACATCCGGCACACCGCTCAAGCTCGCTGATGGATATGAGCTTGTCATCAAGTCGATCGATGTCGATGGCAACAAGGTCTACGTGGAGCTCATGAAGGACGGCCAGAGCGTCGACACAAAGGTCATCTCCCCGTCCAAGGCAGGCGCCACGATGAGCGACCAGACATACTACTACAAGAAGGACATCGGCGACACTGAGAAGCTCGTCATAATCGGCGTACACTTCAAGAACGCATTCCGCGGCGCTGACCAGGATATAGCCACGGTCAAGGGCATATTCCAGGTCTCCGATAAGCCGATGGATGTTTCCGTCGACACAGAGTACGACAAGATGAGAATCTCCAGGGTCGATGCCACATCGATCGAGATGGACAACAAGGACAACGCCATAACGCTGAACAAGAACAAGGACATCGCACTGATGGCCGGCATCCACATCAAGACTGCTGATCAGAAGGACATAAGCGCTGAGAACCCGCTCAGGTTCTACATATACAAGGAGATCACAGAGCCAGGGACATACGAGATACGCGGTGCTGTTCAGCAGGTTGTTGATGGCGCTCAGGTCACCTGGGATCCGAAGACCTTTGCCGGCTTCTACTACGACATCGATGACAACATCGGCAACGAGCAGATCACAATGACCATCACGGGCAACAAGCTCGAGGAGCCCAACGGTGTCAAGTACACAACCACAGTCCAGGAGAAAGAGTTTGAGTTCGAGGGCTGGGGCTGGTACAACTCCATAGGGTTCCTGGGTGAGGAGTACTTCGCCGGTTACAGCGATAAGAAGCCCACCTGGAACGGCGCTGAGATCGATCCGGAGCTCTACAAGCAGTCCACCGACAGGAACACGCTCGTCGATGAGCAGCTCCTGAAGGTGCTGATGGATGATGATACCGAGAAGACGTTCACATCCGGCACACCGCTCAAGCTCGCTGATGGCTACGAGCTCGTCATCAAGTCGATCGATGTCGACGGCAACAAGGTCTACGTGGAGCTCATGAAGGACGGCCAGAGCGTCGACACAAAGGTCATCTCCCCGTCCAAGGAAGGCGCCACGATGAGCGACCAGACATACTACTACAAGAAGAACATCGGCGACACTGAGAAGCTCGTCATAATCGGCGTCCACTTCAAGAACGCGTTCCGCGGCGCTGACCAGGATATAGCCACGGTCAAGGGCATATTCCAGGTCTCCGATCAGCCGATGGATGTCTCCGTCGACACAGAGTACGACAAGATGAGGATCTCCAGGGTCGATGCCACATCGATCGAGATGGACAACAAGGACAACGCCATAACGCTGAACAAGAACAAGGACATCGCACTGATGGCCGGCATCCACATCAAGACTGCTGATCAGGATGTAATCGACGCGGATAACCCGCTCAGGTTCTACATATACAAGGAAGCGACCATTGAGGGCGCTGCTCCCGCTCCTGTAGTCGAGGAGAAGCCCGCGGTTGAGGAGAAGCCTGTAGTCGAGGAGAAGAAGGTCGAGGAGGCCGCCCCGGTCAACGTGACCGAGGAGAAGCCTGCAGTGGAGGAGAAGCCCGCAGCTGAGGAGAAGCCTGCCGCAGAGGCAGAGGCGAAGCCTGCAGCTGAGGAGAAGGGCGCTCCCGGATTCGAGGCCGTCTTCGCAGTGACCGGACTCCTTGCGGTCGCCTACCTCGTCAGCAGGAGGAACTGAGGAGAGCTAGTCGCTCTCCAGCTCTTTTTTGCAAAATCCGATTAAGACCTGAACTTTTGAATTCTGGATTTTGTGCTCAGATTACAGATACCTTCCCCTGGATCGTATCTCCTCAACTCTGGCGAGAACAGCATCCGCGCGCTGGTAAGCTTTTCTGTAACCTCGCTTGAAAGATTCTATAAGAGCATCCGCATCATCATGCGTGCTTCTCAGAGTCTGGAAGTAGACATGGACATCGACCCCCTGCGCCTCGATGCTCTGGTCGTGGTATGCGAGGCCGAAATCGATGAAGTATATCCGGTTGTCTTTCAGGAGCATGTTAGAGGTGGTGAGGTCGCCATGCACAATGCCTGCTCTGTGAAGCCTCCCGACCAGCTCGCCGACACGCTCTGAGAGCTCCGGAGTTATGATATCCCTGAGCTTCTTGCCATCCACATACTCCATCACCAGCTCGAATCTCGAGAGATCCCTGATTATGGGCGTCGGGACACCAGCGCGCCTGGCCTCAGACATTATCCTGGCCTCCATCATGGTTCTCTCAGCGCGAAGCCTCTCATCGAGCTCCCTCAGGCGATATCTCTTCGGAAGGCGCCATTTCCTCACAGCATCACCATCACGCGTGAGTATCGCCTCAGCACCCCTGCCTATCTCCATCGTCATCACCCCACGAGCGCTCTCCAGGCCCTTACAAGCCCAACACATCCGGTTATCATCATGTCCCCCCAGGGGGCAGCCTGTATCAGCTCCAGATTCATGCCACTCACAAACTCACCTCTGCGGGGGCCCGTAACAAGAATTGCTCTCATCTCTCCAGGAACGTACTCTGTATGAGCCCCGTGGCCGCCATCCTCGAAGATCTCCCTGTTCGTGAGCTCCCCGGCGCAGAACCGCTTCAGTATCCAACGAAGCTTCTCAGGATCAAGTGCAGATGTGTGGTGCTCGAAGATCGCTGTGATCCTGTGATCGTCCACAAGAGCGCCGATCGTGTGGCCGTTCCCTATATTGAGGACGAGAGCAGGCATTCTGCACTCAGGGTCTTCAAGAGCGCCGAATACTGAAGCCGGGCCTGTATCCATGAGCATGACCTCCATACCCTGATCGCTCAGATACCTCCAGACAGCGCGCATCCTGCTCAGAACCTCCGGAGGCTCTTTGTGCGCAAAATCCTCGATCCGGCCGCCATTTTTCAGTGCATCTCTTAGGATGTCAAATCTCGTGGCTCTGTTGGACCTCTCAGGCGAGAAGCCATGATCCTGAACAGCGACCGCGATCGCCTCCGGCAGATCCACATCAAAAGATAGGAAAGCGCTTCTGAGGGCCACCAGATTCACATCGCATGTCTTGATATCGACACAGCCCTCAGGTGGGTCCGCGGTGACCACTACACCCATTGATCTGACGCGCTGGAGGTTGTCGTGTATGCTCAGAGCCGCATCCTCTGTCGCATAGACCCTGAAACCTGATGCTATATGCCTTCTCACCGCAGCGGTCAGTGGCCCGCCGCCCATCGTGTATCCGTGGAGGAACACATCCAATCCACGATCGGTCGCACTTCTGATCTTTCTGGAGATTACCACCGTCTGACTTGGCATGATCATCTTGTACAGCCCCTCAGGCGCCACATCTTCCCTGTAAAGAAGAACGTCCTGGGTGCCAGCCCCAACATCCACTGCAAGCATCATACACCCCACCGGGACACATGCATCTTAGATTAGATATTCCCATCGATCAGGATTTTTCCCTTTTTGGATAATGACATATCATTTTATTTCACAATAGGGCATTCTAATTGTACAAAACAGAAAAGATTATATGCAGCGATGGTTAACCTGAAATCATGGGCGAGTACACTCTGAGGTGTGCCGGCTGCGGAAACTTGCTGGGCGACAGCGCCACCTCGTGTTCTCTGGACAACGGTCTTCCCAGAGCGGATTACATCGAGCGAAGATTCGCTCCCAGAGAGCTTCCTGGCATCTGGTCCTTCATCGACTGGTTACCCGTAAAGAGATGGAATCCGGCCACGGGCGCGTCATCCATTACGTACAGGAGCTCCGGGCTCGCAGGCGAGCTGGATCTTAACAGGCTGTACATAAGCTTCTCAGGGTACTGGCCAGAGCGCGGGGCGATGATGAGAACATGCAGCTTCAAGGAGCTCGAGGCAGCGCCGACGATGCAGATGCTTCTCGATAATAAAACCGAAGAGATCCTTGTGGTCGCATCAGCCGGCAACACAGCGAGGGCATTCGCCGAGGTGTGCTCGATCACAGGACAGCCACTTATCCTTTTTGTGCCAGCGTCCTCACTGGATCGACTATGGACGACCGTCGAGCCAGGAAAGGTGCTGCTCGTTGGGGTGAATGGAGACTATGCTGATGCGATAAAGCTCGCCGGTGTTTTGTCCTCCAGAGTCGGCTTCAGGCCAGAGGGCGGCGCCAGGAACATAGCGAGGAGGGACGGAATGGGCACGGTGCTTCTCGATCATGTGAGGCGCTTCAATTTCCTGCCTGACCACTACTTCCAGGCGATAGGGAGCGGCACAGGTGGGATTGCTGCTTGGGAGGCATCGATGCGCATCGTTGCTGACAGTAGATTCGGAGAGCACCTCCCGCGCCTGCACCTCGCGCAGAACACCCCCTGCGCGCCTGTGTATGCGATGTGGCATGGCATCGAAGAGATGAATTTCGATGCGTATGGCTGCCCAGAGGGAATGCATGATGACGTGCTCTTCAACAGAAACCCGCCATACGCGGTCCCGGGTGGCGTCAGGGACGCGGTCACCTCCACCGGCGGGAGGATATACGGCATGGACAACAGCCGTGCGGTCAGCGCTCAGAAGCTCTTCGAGAGCTCGGAGGGCATCGACATCCTGCCGGCGGCGGCTGTTGCTGTTGCAGCGCTGGTCGATGCCGTTGAGGCCGGATTTGTGGAGAGGGATGACAGCATCCTGCTGAACATAACAGGCGGCGGCATGAGGCGCCTCGAAGAGGATCAGAGCCGCATGAGACTGAAATGCGATCTCATGGTCGGGCTGGAGGATTTTTCTGATGCACTATCATCGATAGAGGAGATGGTTTCTTCATGATAATCACGATAAAAGGCGGATTTGATAAGGACGGTTTGCCAGAGCGTGTTAGAAGCGTGGATATATCGAGCGGTGAGGTTGTAGGCATCGTCGGGCCCACAGGTTCTGGCAAGAGCTCCCTCATATCGGACCTGGAGCAGTTCGCCCAGGGCGACACGCCATCGAGGCGGCATGTCCTGATCGACGGCGCCCCGCCGGATCCGGAGATCCGACACGATCCGCGAAGAAAGCCGGTCGCTCAGCTCTCCCAGAACATGCACTTTCTGGCTGACATGAGCGTCCGCGAGTTCATATGCATGCACGCCAGGAGCCGGGGCAGGGATCCGGGGCTGCTCTCGAAGGTCCTGGAGATGGCGAACACCCTGACCGGAGAGCCGGTACACGCGGATGACAACCTGACAGAGCTGAGCGGTGGGCAGTCAAGAGCACTGATGGTGGCGGATATCGCTGTAATAAGCGACTCGCCCATTGTACTGATAGATGAGATAGAGAATGCCGGCATAAGGAAGAAGGAGGCTCTGAGGCTGCTATCGGGAGAGGGGAAGATCGTGCTTGTTGTTACCCATGATCCACTTCTCGCGCTCATGACCGAGCGCAGGATTGTGATGAAGAACGGCGGTATGGCCAAGGTCATAAACACCACAGATGAGGAGAGACGCTTCTGCGATTCTTTATTCAGAGTAGACACCTGGCTCCTCTCTCTGAGAGAGTCGATAAGGCGCGGGGAGGTGCTGAGCGCGACGGGGGCAGTGATTTGAAGATGGTGATCATCGCCGGAACGCCCGGATCTGGGAAGACCTCTGTTCTGATGCATGCCATAAAAAACCTCCAGGATATGGGCATCAGGCCTGCCGTGGTCAAGGTGGACTGCCTCTGGACAGAGGATGATGCGCGAATCAAGCGGCTGGGCGTGCCGGTGCGCGTCGGTCTCGCGCGGGATATGTGCCCGGATCACTACTCGATATACAACACTGAGGAGATGATCTCATGGGCGGGCTCGCAGGGCGCGGATGTGCTCCTGAACGAGACCGCTGGCCTCTGCCTGAGATGCGCCCCGTATCCGGACGGGGCCCTGGCAGTATGCGTGATAGATGTCACCTCCGGTCCTAACACCCCTCTCAAGATCGGCCCGCTGCTCACGACAGCGGATGTTGTGGTGGCGACAAAGGGAGATCTCGTATCGCAGGCTGAGCGGGAGGTCTTCCGGGAGAGGGTCATCGAGGTCAATCCCGGATGCAGGATCGTGGAGGCGAACGGGCTCACGGGCAAGGGGTCGAGGGAGCTAGCGGATATCATAAAGGAGTCCAGCGATATCGATGGGGAGATGCTCCTGAGGCACAACCCGCCCCTGGCAGTGTGCACGCTCTGCACGGGTGAGCTCAGAGTATCGAAGAGACACCACCGCGGCGTCCTGCGGCATCTCGATGGTTTTACAGAATATGTGGGGGAGTGAGCTTGCTGGAGAGGCTTCTTCCGGGGTACAACTGCAGGGAGTGCGGGCGCAAGAGCTGCAGGGATTTCGCGGAGCATCTCTCATCCGCTGAGGATCTTTCGCGCTGCCCGTACATGTCTCAGGAGCGCTTCAGGGATCGTTTAGAGGAGTTACGCGGGATCCTGGAGCGGGGAGTCTCCCGGGAGAGGATCGTGGGCGTCATGGATGGTCTTGAAGCGGATTTCTCGCTCGGGCCGCTCGACGGGGAGATCTCGTGCACAGAGGATATCCATCCCCTGGAGCACTGCTCCCTGAGGGCCGGAGACCTGATAAGGTACAGGCCTCTGGGATGCCCGATAACCCATTTCGCAGAGGTCCTGGAGTTCGATCACGGCGTGGCTAGGGTCCGCATTGTCGGCCCGCTCTTTGAGGGGAGGAAGGAATACATTGACTTGGGGATATGCATGGTCCTGGCCTTCGAGGGGAGGGTGGTACGTGGAAGGGTGCCCGAGGTCGGGAAAACAGTCAGATTTCTGCCAGAGCACTGCATGATGCAGAAGGTCCACTCAGGGGTTGTAGTCCACTCAGAGGGATCGAGGGTCAGAATAGAGGCGATCGATCTCAAGGTCTGGTAAAATGCGCGGCTAATGTCCGAGAAGATAGACTGGTAGGAGTTTTGGGTCTTCGGTGTCGCATTTCCATTATTTTCTCCATCTCGTAAATCAACTGGATGTGCCAAACGCTTTAAGCATTGAAATCACATTCTTTTTCAGGAGGGATTTTATGCTCAGAAGGAACCCGAGAACATCCTGGAACAGTCAGGAATCGATGCCCAGTGTTGCATCCACAGCCTATGTGGACGAATCTGCTGTTGTGATAGGGGATGTCCGCATAGGTGAGAATGTTTACGTCGGACCGTGTGCCTCGATAAGAGCGGATGAGGCGACGCCGATAGTCATAGGCGATGAGTGCAATGTACAGGACGGCGCGATATTCCACGGGCTGAAGGGGAGCTCGATAAAGCTCGGGAGAAAGGTCAGCGTCGCACACGGCGCTGTGATCCACGGCCCGCTGACGATCGGAGACGAGAGCTTCGTCGGTTTCAATGCTGTTGTGCACGCGTCCACTGTGGGAGAGAGATGCTTCATAGGCCACAGGGCTCTCGTGATGGGTGTTACGCTTAAGAGTGGAAGCTTCGTGCCCCACGGAAGCATCATCGACACCCAGGAGAAGGCGGATGCCCTCGGGCCGGTGCCAGATTCTCTCAGAGGCTTCAACGAGGAGGTCGTCGAGGTCAACTGCGAGTTCGCCAGGGGCTACAGGGCTCTGCGCTGATCACAGGCGCTGGATTAATCAAGAACCTGTGCATATTATTTTTTATGACACAGAAGTTCTACACCCTCCCCGATCTGCCGTATGGCGCAAATGTGCTGGAGCCCTACATCTCAGAGGCGCAGCTCAGGCTGCACCACGACAAGCACCATCTTGCGTATGTGAATGGTGCGAACGCCATTCTCGAGAGGCTCGACAGGGCCAGGAGAGAAGGAGCGGAGATCGACCAGAAGTCCACGCTGAAGGAGCTGTCCTTCCACATCGGAGGACATCTGCTGCACAGCCTCTTCTGGGCTAACCTGCGCAGACCATCTGACATGGGCCCTGCTGGAGCGCTGGCTCATGAGATAGAGAACGAGTTCGGATCCTTCGAGAGATTCAAAAAGGAGTTCACGGCAGCAGCTTTGAGCGTCGAGGGCTCGGGCTGGGCTGCGCTCGCCTACTGCATGCAGACCAGAAGGCCCATAATAATGCAGATTGAAAAGCACAACGTCAACGTGTACCCCATGTTCAGACTCCTGCTGGTGCTGGATGTCTGGGAGCACGCGTACTATCTGGACTACAGGAACGACAGGGCGAGGTTCGTGGAGGCATTCTGGCACATAGTCGACTGGGAGGAGGCCAACAGAAGGTTCGAGAGCCTGATCGGAAAGTGAGAGATCAGATGGCTCAGCTGCCGGTCTCAGTTGATGAATGCCATAGTGCTGAGGAGCGGAGGCTATGATATACACAATCACACTGAACCCTGCAATAGACAGGACGATGTGGGTCGAACGCATCAGGGATGACGAGCCCAACAGGATCTTGAGAGAGGAGAACTACGCAGGCGGGAAGAGCGTTGATGTCTCAAAGGTTCTCAAGAACCTGGGGGTTGAGAGCACAGCTCTTGGGTTCATAGGGGGGTTTGCCGGAATGGAGCTTGAGGGCAGGCTCCTCAACGAGGGCATCGGCACCGACTTCATAAGGGTATCTGGTGAGACGAGAACGAACATAATAATCCACGAAATGTCAACGGGCCGGCAGCTCTCATTTTACGCGAGAGGTCCGGAGATCAGACCCCATGAGCTCGTCATGCTCATAGAGCAGATAGAGGCCCTGAGGGCGCCAGAGATCGTGACAATCGGCGGCAGCCTCCCTCCAGGCCTGAGCCCTGCTGTCTACAGGAGAATAGTGGCAGAGGCGAAGAAGTGCGAGCACAACGGCTGCAGGGCAAAGGTCTTCCTGGATGTGGATGGACTATCTCTGAGGTCGGGCATAGAGGCGTGCCCTGATGTGATAAAGCCAAACATACATGAGCTCAGCGAGCTCGTGGGCAGGGAGCTGAAGGAGATCGATGAGGTTCTCGCTGCAGCCAGAGAGATAAACAGAAGGGGTGTGGAGGTGGTGCTGGTCTCGATGGGCCCGCGCGGTATAGTTCTCGTATCAGCCCACGAGGAGTATCACGCGATCCCGCCCCAGGTCAGGGTCGAGAACACAGTCGGCGCTGGAGATTCCTCAGTCGCCGGCTTCATCTACGGGATGGTCAGTGGAAAACCGCTGGATGAATGCCTGATCTATGCTGTGGCAGCAGGCACGGCGACGACCCTCAGGAAGGGCACGGCTCTCGCCAGCAGGGAGGACTTCGAGCTGCTGATCCCTCAGGTAACGCTCAAGACCCTGAAGCGATCGTGATGCTCTGCGCGATTCTAACGGGCGCCGGAAGCAATCGCACAAGGTTTGCACATCTCAAAGCAGTCCTGGCTGGTGGATCTAAAAGGGCAGGGAGGCCGGATAATGCGGATCAGGCTGCGATCGTTTGGGTCTCTCAGAAGATATCTAGGCCGAGATCTCATGATTGAGATCGACGAGGGCTCTCTGCTCAGGGATGTTCTACTCTCCCTGCCAGAACATGAGCGTCTGCTCGATGGTTTGAAGATAAGGGATGACATCTACGTGCTGGTGAATGGCAGGAGCGTGAGCGATATCAACACAGCTCTCAATGATGGAGATGAGATCTCGATTGTTCCGGCCATAATCGGAGGGTGAGAGTGCTCACCGAAGAGACTAGGAGGTATGCAAGACAGATCCCGCTTCTCGGAATCGAGGGGCAGGAGCGCCTGAAGGGATCTGGAGTTCTGGTCGCCGGCGCTGGTGGCCTGGGATCTGCATCCTCCTGCTACTTAGCGGCAGCCGGCGTCGGGCACATAAGGATCGCTGACTCAGATGCGGTCGAGATCAGCAACCTCAACCGCCAGATACTGCATCGCATTCCGGGCATACGCAAGGCGATCTCAGCGGAGGAGGCGCTGCGCTCCCTTAACCCCACGATCGAGGTTGAGGGTGTGGACATATGCATATCGGAGAGCAGCATAGATGATCTTCTGAATGGAATAGATATCATAGTGGATGCCAGTGACAGCTTCGAGCTCAGATACATCCTGAACTCGGCAGCGCTTGAGCACGGTCTGCCTCTGATCCATGGCGCTGTATCGGGCTTCGACGGCCAGGTCACCACAGTAATTCCCGGAAGGACGGCCTGCCTGAGATGCATATTCCCCAGGCCGCCGCCGCGGGATTCACCGCCAGTTATAGGCGCGACATGCGGCACCATCGGCTCGATTCAGGCAATGGAGGTTATCAAGATCCTCACAGGCCTCGGCGAGCCGCTTGCCAACAGGCTCCTCATATGGGACGGGAGATGCGCCCAGATGGACGAGATCTCGATCGAGAGGAACGAGCGCTGCCCTGATTGTGGCAGCAGGAACGGATCTGATGATGCGAGAGCATGATTCCGCGCTGACCGGGAGGTACCGTCAACTACTCCGGCCTGAAGACCGGAGCTTGTCCCTGGCGCCATGCGGAGAATCCGACATGTCCGAGACAATAGGCCGGTTGACATCGGTTTGCAAGACCGAGCTCCGAAGAGCGGCGACCCTGGAGACGCTCCTGGCCTCAAATGCAGGTTTCAGCTTCCGCATTGCTGCGGATTCGGAGCGTTCCAAAATGCCTGTCGTCATTCCGTGCTGCAACCGTTTCTCCGCTACGGAGTGTCTTGTGGGTCAGAAGGCATCTCAGAAGAAAGTAGTACGAACAGAGATATAGCTGTTTCCGGGTGGGGTACGCTCCTCCCCGCCCTGAAGGACGGGGTTTCCGCTACCCCTACACCCCCAGGAGGTTCTATGAAGGCACCTGAGAGGATAACGATATCAATGGACGAAGATACCGCCAGGCTCTTCAGGAAGCTCAGGGACGAGCTCGGGGTATCTCAGAGCGAGATGATGAGAGAGGCGCTGAAGTTCTACAGCCGCCACAGGGGCATATTCGAATCTGTGGAGGACAGAAAGCTGTATACACATGCTGAGATGCTCTCCGCAGGAGAGCATGTGATACTCGACATAGATCACTGGCTCCTCTTTCTGAGATTCATCGATACGCACCCTGATGCAGAGGCGTTCTGGGAGAAACATAAGGACGTGTGCAAGGCTCACGCGGAGCAGTTCAGGCACAGGCTCTACAACGCAGATGTCATTCTGAAGAGACTCGAGGCATGCAACCTCTTCAAGCTGAGCAAAACATCTGAGAGCGAGTACACACTGATCCTCTCATCAGATCTGAGCAAGAAGTTCGTGAGGACCGAGGTCGAGGAGATCCTCAGGGGCATGGGGTTCGCCGTCGAGATAAAGGAGGACTTCGGGAAGATAAGGGTGAAGCTGCTGCACTGAGATCCATGCCGGATACCGTATGCAGGAAACACGATGATGTGAGCTTACCCCATGTGCCGGTATCTCAGATGCTCTGATGCATCTCCTTCAAGGTGCTCTTGCCTGAAGACCGGAGTTTCATCTTGCCTCCGGTGTGTTTATGACCGCCTTCATCCTCTCCAGCGCTAGCTTTAGACTCTCGTCGGATGCAGCGTAGGATATCCGTATGTACGGTCTCCCATTCGCTCCGAACGCCGATCCTGGCACTGTTATGACTCCGGCTGAGCTCAGCCTAGCCGCGAATTCGTCTCCATCTCCCACCCGGGGAAATATGTAAAACGCGCCCTTCGGGACGACGAGATCCACGCCCAGATCCCTGAGGCCGCGAACCATCACATCCCTCCGCCGCTGGAAGGTCTCCCTCATCTCCCGCACGCAGTCCTGTGGCCCCGTTATGGCTGCGAGCGCGGCGGCCTGTGAGATGGACGAGGCGCACGCCTGGATGTACTGATGGATTCGAAGCATCACATCGATAGCCTCTTGTGGTGCAGCCAGGTAACCAAGCCTCCATCCGGTCATGGCGTACGTCTTTGAGACCGCGTTCACCGTTATGACACTCTCACTGTACCTGCCGGGGCTGACGTGCTCCCCCTCGTATATGAAGTGCTCGTAGACCTCATCAGAGATGAGGGCGATGCCGTTATCCTCGGCTAGCTCTGCCAGCCCCCTGATCTCGCTCTTCGACTGTACAGCGCCCGTGGGGTTTGCGGGCGAGTTCACGATGATCGCGCTCGTCCTTGGAGTTATGTGCTCGGCGACCGTATCGACAGATAACTTCAAATCCTGATCGAGTGGCACACCGACCGGACGGCCTCCAGCAGTCTGGACCAGAGGTCTGTATGAGACGAACCCCGGATCAGGCATCAGCACCTCATCCCCCGGCGATGTGACGGCTGCTATTGCCAGAAACAGAGCCTCACTCGCGCCCGATGTCACCATTACCTGATCCGCAGAGCACGTTATTCCATTCTCGCGTCTGAGCTTCTCGCATATCGCGGCTCTCAGCTCCGGTATTCCCAGGTTTGGTGTGTAGCCGGTCATTCCCCGCTCGATCGCCCTTATCGCTGCCTCTTTTATGTGCCCGGGCGTGTCGAAATCCGGCTGCCCGATGCTGAGGTTGACCGCGCCAGGTCCGGCGCCATCAAAGCACTTGCGTATACCGGAGTTCTCAATCCCCATTATGTGCTTCGCAAATCGCATTTCAATCACTCATCTGTCCTGTAGTTTGAGATGAATCTCGTGAAGTAGTTCAGCCTTTTCAGCTCCTCGCAGAGAGCCCTCATGCGCACAGGACCGCCACGCCAGCGCAGGCTCACGCTGACGTCTCCCCTTGAGATGGCATCGAGGATCGAATCGATGAACAGATCGAGGGCCTCCTCCCTGGAGAATGGGACGACGAAGATGGCCCTGTACATATCGCCGCTTCGCGCATACGATGTCAGAACATACCCCTTGCCCTCAAAATCGCCTATCTCGTCGAAGTCGCAGGTTATCACCCTCTCGTGCTCTGCAGCGCAGTCGATCCTGGCAATGGTTCTTATGACCCGGGATACCAGCGACGGCGTCGCGCTCCTTCCGAACCATAGGCTTATCGAGCCGTGCGTCATGAGCAATGATGCGCTTAGGCCGCTGACCTCCACGGAGACGAGATCCTGCGTCTTCTGAGGCTCGGGCATACTGATCCAAAGTTGAGGGGATCGGATTTAACTGTTTTCACTTGTTCACCGCCCCCATAGACGCGAAGGCAGCGCTCCGGATTAACTTTCAGGACTGGTGACTATCTGCAAGCTTCTGTTTGCTCGAGTTCGTGATCAAGGTCGCCTGCTCCTCTCACTCAGATCAACAGCCTGTGACCTATCAAAATTCATGAGACGCTGTAAAAACGAATTCTTGGTCCTCCAGCGAATCCATCCACATCCATAAGACTGACAGATGAAGTGCGTCGGCATTTCTAAAACTTCCATCATCGCACACATCAATTCCAAAAAGACTAAATACCTTTTTGTACAAAATTAAATTAATGTTTGTTGGAGGTTTATGATAAAATGAAAAATGTATTTCCGTACTGGATAGGACTTCTAGTAGTAGTATGCGCAGCCATGTTTCTATCAGGTCTGCTCTGATGCATTCCGGTGCAGCTGAGCGACCAAACAATTTTTACGTTCACCTCGAAAACAGCCTGTGATCCTCATTGCCCTGGCGAAGAAGAGACGGAATCAGGCGGATGCTCCCGTTTTTACATCGAGAGATCTACCGCTGCACCCACCAACCGAAATCCCGCACCCCATGTGCCAGCAACATATTGCCCAGGAGAAAAATCACGAATCATGCGATTTCACATGCGCTTTTGTGTTCAGCAAATTAGAGGTCAAGCAAGCAGGTTGCTGGAAACACTCGCCCATTCTCCAAGAAGGCATAGCAGGACCGGTGCATCATCTGGCAGGTCATCATATGGATAATAACGGTCAGATACTGTAGATCTCATAACGTATGCGATCCGTAACACCTCGCAGCGAACAATCCATCATGTTCAGCACTTTCAAATCCATAATGCCTTTTGAGGCAGCATACAGACAAATATTGCAAAGTGTATGGCAGGGTTATCACTACCTTTGGAGACCACCAGGCAGCTCCATCCATCGAGCACCTTATGCGCTAATTTTAAATAGAGTTACCTACATTATCAATTAAAATAGACCTGATGCATCTATCAGGCTTGCCAAAGTGGTAAAGGAGGGTCCTGAAGAGAGTGGTGATTAGGATTTTATAATATTCAACGACTGTATAATAAATTAGTACAACTTGTATAGCATGTAGAGCATCTTGAAGAGGTGTTATTCATGGCTGATGATGTGAAAATTATGGGCATGAAGGCCGAGTCAGGACGCTGGGTGCTCGTGATAGCAGGCCTTCTGATAGAGCTTTGTCTTGGTGCCATTTATGCATACAGTATCATAAACCCGCCGCTGAAGAAGCTGTTCACTGAGACCTATGGGCTGACAGTCAGCGCGACGGCTATGCAGATCCCGTACATCGTATTCCTGCTGATCTTCGCCCTGACCATGCCCCTGGTCGGGAAGTACATAGAGAAGCTCGGGCCTAGGAAGGTCGGAATCGCAGGCGGCGTTCTTGTGGGCCTTGGATGGATTCTGGCATCATTCTCCACATCCCCCACCACGCTCGCGATATACTATGGCATTATCGGCGGTCTCGGTGTGGGAATAGCATACAACTGCCCCATCACGACATCTGCGAGATGGTTCCCGGATAAGAGAGGGCTAGCTGTGGGCCTAACGGTTCTTGGTTTCGGCTTCTCTGCAGCGGTCACCGGCCCGATAGCTGATTATCTCACAGCAAACTTCGGCGTGCTGAACATGTTCCGCTTCCTTGGGATAGCCTTCCTGATAATAACAGTGGCCCTTTCAACCGTGCTCGTATTCCCACCTGCAGGCTGGACTCCAGCAGGCTGGAAGCCGCCCGAGCCGAAGGCTGGAGCAGCCCCGAAGGCAGAGTTCATGAGGGGCGAGATGACCAAGACCACGACGTTCTACGGCCTCTGGATATGCTACACGATAGGCACACTCGCAGGGCTGATGGCCATAGGAGTATCCAAGCCAGTTGGCCTTGAGGTTGCGAGCAACGCTGGCATGGACCAGGCGAGGGCATCTGCGCTCATGACCAGTCTGATCATACCGTTCGCGTTCTGCAACGGCGGTGGAAGACCGATATTCGGATGGCTCACGGACAAGCTCACTCCCCCAAGGGCTGCAATGCTCTCGTTCGTACTGATACTGCTGGCGTCGCTGCTTATATACACAAGCCCGGCGTCGATCTCCGCTTACACAATAAGCTTCGCCATCCTGTGGATGTGTCTCGGTGGCTGGCTGGCGATCGCCCCGACAGCAACTGCGAGCTTCTTCGGCACAAAGGACTACGCGCGCAACTACGGTCTGGTCTTCACAGCCTACGGCGCGGGCGCGGTCATCGGCAACATCATGGCAGGCCAGGCCAAGGATATCTTCGGCGCATACATCCAGGTCTTCCCGTATGTGGCCGTGCTGGCTGTCCTTGGCTTCATAGTGGCCATGACGATGCTCAAGCCGCCGAAGCCAAAGGCGGCCTGATTTCTTTACGGCCTGCAGCCAAACATGTTTCCGCCTGTAGACCATGAAAGAATGACACAGAGGGTCGACCCTCTGTGTCAGATTTTTCAGGACGCTTTAAAACGACAAATCTTTCATTTTGTCGCCTTTTCGCGCATGCAGGGGTAGCAACTTGAAGGCTCGCGATCCGGTTTCTGGATGCAAACATTCATTCGCCAGAAGTGCATAAAAGTACCAGTGATTCTATCGGCGGATTATGACATGGATAAAGGCAAAAATAAAATATAGGGCTGTCCACTTATCAATAATGACCTGTTACTTTATGGAGGTATTTGTATTTCAGGTAGCAATTGGCCTTATATGGCCTTCTGGTTATTTATGGTGATTTTATTATTATCGATCTCTCCGGCGATGGCTGATACATTTCCAGCCGAACCCTTCAACTGCCTCCAGTTGGAGTACTCGGTCTCGGGGGCAACACTTGGATCCCCGAAGGACTCGGAGGGGTTCACTTTCTACAGAGAGCTCGAGGGCACACTGACTGGTGACACGCTGACCATCTCAGGCGTTGCCACAGCAGGATGCGGCTGGGGCGCGACCATCGATGTGGAGGTCAGCGTAGACGGCCAGGAACCAGAAAGATTTCACCAGGAGAAGTTTCCCACCAATGGTCTGGCAGAGGACCCAATGAGACAGTCATTCTCTGTGACAGTTCCAGTGCCACCAGGCGCTGGAGGTGCAAGCTTCATGATATCACTTGTGGGGAGCTACAATGCGGGAGATAGAGGTGTTGTGGTGAAGGGACGACTTAGTCCTTCGAATGGTGGCACCTCTGCTGAATCTGTCAGTGATGGGCAGAAATCCAAACCCTCGAAGAACCTTAAGCTTTACAAGATACTCCAGATCTACAAACAGAAGATTCCCTCGGGACTGGTCGGCACAGGCAATCGTAACAATCTTCTCTCATGGCTTCCTGAGGGTGATAAGTACGATGAGTTCAAGTGCGGAGCTTATCAGAGCCGTGTGCTCAATCTCCTGGACTCTCTGAGGTTTAGCGATGACCCGGAGGAGAGGGCCCTTCTTGAAGATTGGGACTATGGCCCTATAGAGGCGCTTTGGGGAGGTCATCAGGCAGTAGTGATATATCCGAAGGGCAGCAGTTGGACAGATGAAGGGATAGTCTTGGACCCCTGGATCAAACAGTCTCCCAAAGCATACGATGTACAGAGCTGGGGCCAGTATTTCAGCGCTGGTAGTTTCCATGGAATCAGGGGGAGCAGCGTCTATGAAACGAATCCTGAGTATCCCACAGTGGGAGGTACCTATGTCGACCCTAAGAACAAGAAGCTCACCAAGGAGGAGATGGAGTTTGTAAAGAATCTATCCGAGGAGAAGAAAAAGATCTACGAGAAGATGTCCCCGGACCTAAGGGCTGCATGGGTCCGTGGAAAGATGGCGGATAAATCAAAGGGTGGCAGGGCAATGGGCTACTCCCCGCTCAACCTCTATCTGGTGGATGAAGTTGGAAGGATCTCTGGTTTTCCAGGAGGTGTTCCGACCTATGAGATTCCAAACACAACTATTAGGTGTCTGAAGCTATCGGATGGGACCCACTGGACTGAGCTGGAGTATCCTTTGGATGCATCCTACACGCTGGTTGTGGAGGGAAGTGGAGATGGTGATGCGGATCTGCTTCTCGGATTCGATGGCCTAGGAGATCGCTTCGCATACAGATACCGCCTCCAGGCAGAGGAGGGAATGCGACTGGAGTTACAAACAGGCTACGAGGTAAGCGCTATTTACACGGAGAGCGGGTCGATAGCTCCTGAGGAGATCTTCGAGGATGATCAGGAGTGGCTCGACTCCAAGCCGGATGTTATCGCTCCACAGGAGTTCGAGGTAATCGCTGATCAGGAGAAGCTCCCAGGTGAGGAGGCAATCGATTTGACCGGCGTCTGGAACTGCGATGATGGCGGGAAATACTACATCCACCAAGTTGATTCTACAATATGGTGGTATGGCGAAAGCAATCCGAACACACCATATTGGTCAAATGTCATGCATGGAAATATCAACGGCGACACGATATATGCTGATTGGGCCGACGTGCCGAAAGGAGGTGCAATGAATAGTGGCACACTAACACTGCGTATCGAGTCGAACAATAGAATCACAGCCGTATCCAAGACAGGAGGCTTCGGCGGATCTGTATGGACGAGATGAGTATGCGTTTGCAACTATCCGGTTAGCAACTTTAGTCGCGTTGCTGAGATGATGAATGCATTCTTATCGTTTAATAAAACAAATCATCGCACCCGGGCGCAGTAGTAGCAATTCCCGGGCGTGTCATATTTTTATCTGCGTCTCAGGGCGTTTTTAGATGTACAGGGCGTATCCTGGCTCGACCCAGAGCGTCGTTGTCACACCTCTCGGATAGTACTTGGGCTTTCCGTAGAAGAACTGGCCATCCCAGACCTTTATGAAGTGCTCCATGTTGCCCACGACTTTTAATGTGAATGAGCCATCAAGGGGATCCCCACCCCTTCCATCGGTTCCGACATATACATCATCGAGGTATACATCATATCCCCTCATGCCGGTGGATCTTATGATCACAACTGTATCGCCAGCCTGTGAGGACGCTACAGCCGCAGGCGGTGGTGTGTACACCTGGACAGCGCTAACTGCAGAGATGGTGGGAGGTGTCTGTGGGACAGGCTGCTGCGGTGCAGTTTGAACAGCCGGAACGACATCTATGATGACGATATTGCTCGGGATGCTGTTCGCTATGAAGAAGACTATGTTTCTCCCAACAGAATCTGCCCTGAAGTTCATCTCGTTGGGCCCCGGAAAGATCGGGTACTGCCTGCGGTTGATCGTGTTGTTCGGATATATCTCATAGATGTCAGCCACACCATCAGACGTGGAGTCTGCGACGAGCCTGAGCAGTGTGTTCACCGGGCATACAACGTACTGCGTCCATTTGTCGGTTCCGGCGATCCAGAGCTGGTTTGTGCCCAGTAGGGAGGCACGCGACACGAACTCCCTGTAGGGTATCGGCTCAGCTCCGAACAGGTAGACGAGCTGCGGCTCATGCCCTCTTATCTCAATCCTCCGCGGCTGGCTGAGGCCGGATGTCATGGATACAGAGGAGGAGACAGACGAGCTGCTGAAGTAGAACTGGCTGAAGAATGACATGCTTGCATTGTCGAAGTGATCCATCATAGAGAATGTCGTGTTCGAGCTGAATCCTGGAACTGTCATGTCCAAATAGCTGTAATTCACATCGCCAAACAGATCCTCCGGCGTTATCGAGGCTGCTGTGCCTGCCATCACGCCCGCAATCAGCAATACAATGATGAGATTTCTCAAATTGAACACCTCAGGAGACCGTTGACTAAGGCATTATATATCACTGAGCATCCTGTGGGACTCACATGAGCCCAACAGGATTCTGATATATCCGCACGGAGATATACATCTGCACACGTCCACGGTCCTTTATGCACACGCTGCCCTGCCATCGCAAGCCAGATATCCCACTAGAGAACAGCAGATTGCTCTGAGATGCACTGTAGATACCGGGCACTCCATCACAAGATTCTTCTTAGTGATATGTGATATAGCATGCCCCCCGGCTGTGCGTCTCATGAGGGATCGGGTTGAGTGAGTACATACCTTTGCAGGCGGAGATCGTGGATATTGACCGCGTGACACACGACTCCTATCTCATATCTCTCCAGATACTGGACAGGGATGTGAGCTTCACATACAGACCCGGACAGTTTGTCATGGTCTCGCTCTTCGGAATGGGCGAGTGCCCAATATCGATAGCATCGAGCCCGACGAGAAATGTGCTGCAGCTGTGCATCCGGAGGGCAGGGAGGATAACAAACGGGATAATGGACTCCATGATAGGCGATGTTCTGGGCATCCGCGGTCCGCTGGGAAATGGATTCCCACTGGATAAGATGCACAAAAGGATAGTCATCGCAGGAGGTGGTTCCGGGTTCGCGACCCTGAGATCACTGATAAACTACATCGTGGACAGAAGAGATGAATTCGAGGAGGTCTTCGTGGCATACGGAGCCCGAACCCGTCAGGATCTGTACTTCATGCAGGAGTACAAGTCCTGGAAGATGGAGGGCATCGAGATCGAGCTGACTGTGGACGTCGGGGACGAATCCTGGAAGGGAAAAGTCGGGATGGTCCCAGCGCTGCTCGACAGAATGGAGATATCGCCACCCGCATCAGCTGCGATCTGCGGGCCGCTACCAATGATCAACGCAGTCACCAGCAAGCTTCTTGAGAATGGCTTCAGAGAAGCAGACATATTCGTATCCATGGAGAGGCACATGAAATGCGGAATTGGGAAGTGCGAGCACTGCACGATCGGCCCATACCGTGTATGCAAAGAGGGACCGGTCTTCCCGTACAGTACGATCAGTCACCTGCTCTGATATCACTTCTTCCAGAAATCCGGAAGCAGAAGCACAAGGACCGTCATGA
>NZ_JASFYM010000002.1:31289-163832 GCF_030055635.1 Methanothrix sp.
CCTCTCCTCGTATACTGTCCTGTAATGGAGCGCGAAGTTTGCTCCTGCCAGGAACATGAATAAAACTACTATGTATTCGATCACAGGGCTTCCGTAAGCCTCGATGCTCATGGACTGAGGAGAGAATCCGCCTGTGGCCATCGTGGCAAATGTGTTGCATACGGCGTCGTAAAGCGGCATTCCGGCCACTTTGAGGAGAACGACCTCGATGATGGATAGAGCGATGTATATACCCCAGAGCAGCTCTGCGGTCTGTCTTATCCTTGGCCTCAGCGACTCCTTATCAGGTCCCGGAACCTCTGCCCTGTAAAGCTGCCGGCCTGCAACCCCGAGCCTGGGGAGTATCGCGACGAACAGCAGGATGATGCCCATTCCGCCCAGCCACTGGGAGAAAGACCTCCAGAAGAGGAGGCCATAGTAAGTGGGTTGTTCGGGTAGCATCGCAGATACAGTTGTGTTCGTTGTCGCCCAGAGGAGGTACTCGACGGCTCCAGCAACTGCGAATGCAATGCTCTGGTTTGCCAGCTCTCCATCTATGATCCAGTACCCATCGCTGTTGCTCTCAGTGAGCACAGATGCGCCGGTCGTGGTGAATCCGGACATCGATTCGAAGAGCGAGTCTGTGAGCCCCATCCCCAGCAGCATGTATGGTATCGCGCCTATCATCGCAGCGGCCAGCCAGCCGAATGCCACCAGCGCGAACCCATCCTTTATGCCGAGATCTCCCATCTCGCCGCGCCTTCTGAGAAAAGAGCTGGATCCCATCGCGATTATCGATGTGAATGCGAAGGCCACCACGCCCTCAGGCTCTCTGTAGTAGGCTGCGACCATGCCAGGAAAGAGCATAAGTATGCCTATTATCCTGAGCAGGTCCCCGAATGAGTACAGGAGGACTTTTACATTCATGCAGATGCCACTTGATCCAGAGCTACCGGAGCCATCCCAGCGGCTCCAGCACCTCACATCAGGTCCTGGGACATATCATGTTCTTGATCTTATAGCTTACCATTGCAGCATCAGGTGATGATCAAAGGCAGAGCTCAAACACATGTCCACCAGACGGAGCCTGTCATCCAGTTGGCTCGCGTGCTTGAATCACTGAATAGAATTTCAGGAATCAGCACTGACTAGCACAGCAGATCACAAATCCTTAGATGTCACTTGCTGCTGGGTTCGATGATCTGAGCATACAACCTGCGAGCCGTATCCTGAAGCACAGATCCGGCCAAAAAGGTTAAATGATTGAAGGACTACCATTGCTCCGCGCTCCGGTAGTGTAGCTCGGCCAATCATGAAGGACTCTCACTCCTTCGACTAGGGTTCAAATCCCTACCGGAGCACCATTCTTCTGGCAGGGCTGCAGTTGTGGTAGTTGGTTCATGCGGTCGGATCGTTGGATATGCGAATTCTGGTAGTTCCAATCAATGGCATTAGACTCTGTCTCTTTCTACGAGATCACCAGTCCGCTGAATCACCGGGATGAGCCTCCGCCATATTTAGGCAGTCTACCCCTTACTTGTTTCTGGTATTGCCAAGTCACAAGTTCGCAGGGTATCCTGGATTCGGCCAGCCCGGCGGCCATGGTTGGCTGTGGATCCGGGCTGCCAGGACATTCTCGATAAAGATCCTGGACAGCCTGCGGACAGGTGCCTAAAAATTTGCAGGTGCGTGCTCACTGTGTGAGCCCGACCCGCCATCTGAGAAGCCGGTCCTCGATTATGCCCCTGAACGCCTTGTCGATGAAGAGGCCGAGCAGGCCCAGAACGATCATGTAGAGCAGCACATGATCCATCTTGTGCAGATAGTAGTAGGACCATATCCTGTATCCGAGACCGCTCGTGCTGACGCCGAACATCTCGGCTGCAACAAGACACATCCAGGCGATTCCCATCGCGATTCTTATTCCAGCGGCTATGGATGGGAGCGCATAGGGAAGCGCCACATACCGTATCAGATCCCTGTCCCTCGTCGCTCCCAGGACCATCGCAGATTCCACATAGACCCTGGGCAGGTTCCTGAACCCGACATATGTGTTTATCAGTATTGGGAAAACAGCGCCCACGAATACTATGAATCCCGCCGATTCATGTGTGAGCCCGAACCAGACGATCGCGAATGGTATCCAGGCCAGGGGTGGTATCGGCCTGACCACCTCCACTATGGGATCAACGATCCTGTCCAGTGACCTGGACCATCCCATGCCCATGCCAAGAGGCATTGCTATGACCATGCCTGAGAATATCCCCAGGAAGAAGTGCAGAAGACTTACAGGCAGATCCTGAAACAATATGTCCCCCCAGCTGGAGCTGAAGGCGCTCACCACATCGAGAAAGCTTGGAAGCACAAGCGAGTCGTTCACGAGCATGGCAGAGATCTGCCACACTGCCAGCATTCCTATGAGGGAGAGGGGCTGAGCCCACTCCCTTCTGAGCTTACCGGATCCGCTGCTTATCTCACTCACCCCTTGCCTTTTCGTAGAAGCTCACATCGAAGAGCTCCTCTTCAGATGGCATTCTGCTTATGTACTTCAGCTCGTAGTTGACTCTGGCGTACTCCATCGTCGATGGAATCTGCACATGAGGATCGCTTATCCAGGTGCCATCCCAGTGCCTCATCGAATACTCCACAACGCTCAGATCCTGCTTCGTGCGGTTGGCGTAGATCCTGGCCGCCTCCTCAGGATGCTCGTACACATACTCTGTGGCCTTGATGTGCGTCTTTACGATCTGCTCAACAAGCTCCGGATGCTCCCTGATGAGCTTGCCGCTGACGACCAGGCTGCAGCAGGCATGGTTCGGCCACATCTCTCCGGAGTACACAACGACCTTCCCTTTGTTTGCCATCTCAATCACCGATGGCGATGGCTCTGGCAGGAATGTGCCATCGACCTGGCCGGCGAAAATCGCTGTGACAGCATCACCCGGCCCCATCGGAAGCACCTTCACCTCAGACGGATCGACGCCGTTCTCCTTCAGCCACTTTTTGAGGACTGTATCCTGAATCGAGCCTGGCGGGAACGTCGCTATGCTCATGCCCTTCAGCGACTGGGGGCCCCTGTATTCCTTATCGGGAGCAAGTGCAAGCGCAGAGCCGTTGGTGTTGACTCCGGCGACTATCTTCGCATCGAGACCTCCAGCGATCGCAGATATCGGCGGGGCAGTGCCCACATAGGCCACGTCCAGGCTGCCGGCCAGCATCGCCTGCATCTCTGGCGGTCCTGATGGAAACTCGTACTCCTCAACTGCTGTAACTCCAAAAGGCCTGAGATCCTCGAGCCACCAGCCCTTCTCCATCGCGACCATCTCCGCTATCTGATGGGTGCTCGGCTGGTAGCCGATTCTGAGTGTTATGTTCTCGGAGGGTGTTTTTGTTATGCAGCCAAGCGAGGCCACAACCACCACCCCGACGATCAGTAAGACAAGCATGTACCTCAATATCCTCACCGCTCTACTCAGGAGATCGCTCGCTATAAAGTGTTTTCCATAAAGTGGAAAAAGGTTTCCTGATTTGGAGAAAACACTATAATGTTTATACAAAAATGAAAAATTGCTGCGTGAACCGGCAGAGCAACTCCACGCACATCATCAGGGATCGTGTAAAAACGCATCCTATGGAAGATCTGCGTCTGAATGTGCCACTGACGGCATCACAGCGAGAGAATCATTCTCACCAGATGATTCACAGTGGAATCGCTCACATCATGCACATCGCATATCTTGTTTGGTACATCTATCCCGCCGATGGCTATCTTCGGGTACCGGCTGCTCTTGAACCCCTCGAGTATGACGAAATCGATACCTCTGGTTTTCATCTCCTCTAGAGCAGACTCGAGGCTCCCGTCTGGGGTCACCACGATCTGACCCAGCCCGATGCCAACGACAACATCTGCTCCGGCCATGAGATGCCTGTGCGTGTCGCCGTGGTCGACATGGTGCCCCGGCATGTGCTTCACAGTCCCGACGCGGCCATGCTTCTTGAGGGCTTTTACGAGAGCCTCGATCAGCGTGGTCTTCCCTGATTTGTGGTGACCGACAACAGCCACTACCTTCAACCCATCATCACCTAAAGAAGAAGCTCCCCGATGAACCGCATGTAGCTCACGAGATCCTCGATCCTGACGTTCTCATCGATTCCATGCGCGTTGCTCTCGAGCTGCCTCCCGACACCGTAGACCGCTGCAGGGATCTTTGTGACCTCTGTCGCATACGCCTGATCAAGGCTCCCCTGTGCTCCCGACAGATGCGGCTCTGATCCCGTTGCTCTTCTCACCGCCTCCCTCACCTCAAGAACCCACGGGTGCTCCGGATCTATCCTCATGGGAGGATAACCCGGCCACATTCTAATGCTGATATCCGGGCCGAAGCGTTTGACGATATCCTCAAGCTCATTCATCGCATCCTCCATCCTCTCCTCCGGAATCACCCGCCTGTCCCCACGGAAGACGCATCTGTCAGGCACGATGTTCTCCTTTATGCCGCCATGTATCACGTTTATGTTCAGTATCGCCATCATGCGATCTATACCCTTACCCCTCAGCACAGAGCTTGCGGGAAGCGAGGATCTCTTCTTCTCGACCTCACGCTTGTGTTTGAGTATCGCGTCGATCACGGGAAGCGACTTCTCGATCGCATTGTCTCCGAGAAAGCTGGATCCGCTGTGCGCCGCTCTTCCTGTCACAGTGACCTCCCATGTGATTATGCCGTTCGAGCCTATCACGACATCATCAGAGAACCCATCCATGCAGAGCATCTTGTCTCCCCGGACCAGTCCGGAATCAGCGAGATAGCACAGCCCGGAGTAGCCACCGACCTCCTCGTCAGTGGTCAGAAGCAGGCGAAGGTTGTACTTCGGCTTTCTGTTTCTCAGAATACCTCTGAGGGAGGCGATCAGCGCTGCAACAGCCCCCTTCGAGTCCGAGACGCCCCTGCCGTACGCTCTGCCGTTACTGACCGTCAGGGAGAACGGATCTGTGGACCAGCCGTCTCCAGGAGGCACGACATCGAGGTGAGTGTATATCACAAGCCACTCTGGCCTGCCGAGATCCATATCTGCGATCAGATTGACCCTGTCCCCTGAGAGCCTGGGATCAGAGCATCTGGACTCGAAGACATCTGAAGGCATTACAAGCTTCTTCGTCGCAAACCCCATCTCACTGAGCAGCGGAACAAGGTAATCCACTATCTCATGGTAGAAGCTGCCAGGTGGTGCAACAGTCCTGAAGGCCACGAGATCTCTGAGGAGATCCAGCATGTATCCAGAGTCGAACATCTCGTCAGCTGCGCTCATGTGTGTCCCTATGCCAACGCGGTTTAAAGTTTTAACTCGGCGGGATGGTGAGGTCAATCTTAACAGCGACGATTCGTAATGAAATTTATTTATGTATTGCTTAACAGCTGCACGGTGTCTCATCTGATGACATCCGCATTACCGAAAGCAATACATCCTTGCAGATGCAAATGGGCGCATGAGCAGGTATCAGCATGAGTCTCTGCCGAGAGGATAGCGAAACAGAACGCCTACAGAGCTGCGCCCTTGTTGTCTCTGTGATCGGCTCATTCCTCACAGCCTTCATGTCTTCATCCATAAACATTGCGCTGCCAGCTATCAGCAGTGAGTTCTCGATGGATGCTGTGATGCTCAGCTGGATCTCAACCGCGTTTCTTCTGGCTGCTGCTGTCTTCCTGGTCCCGTTTGGGCGTCTGGCCGACATATACGGGCGGAGGAGGATCTTCGGCTACGGGATCGCGCTCTTCACCCTGGCGTCGATACTCGCGCCCGCTTCTCGATCCGCCAGCATGATCATAGCCGCAAGATTCGTTCAGGGAATCGGAGCTGCGATGATCTTCGGCACCGCTGTCGCGATACTGACCTGCGTATTCCCTATCCGCAAGCGCGGCAGGGTTATCGGGATCAATGCGGCCTCTGTCTATCTCGGGCTCTCACTTGGCCCCGTCCTCGGCGGGATTCTCACCCAGTATCTGGGCTGGAGAAGCCTGTTCACAGCAACGGTTCCTCTCGGAGCTCTGGCGCTTGCACTGCTGATTCTGAAGCTGAGGGGGGAGTGGGCTGATGCGCGGGGCGAGCGGTTCGACCTTGCTGGATCTCTCGTCTACGCCATATCCATCATGGCCCTCGTGTATGGCATGTCGCTGCTCCCCTCCAGCGCCGGTCGTTTTGTGGCAGCCGCTGGATTGGCCGGGCTGATCCTGTTCCTGTATCTGGAGATGAGAGCCGAGAGCCCTGTTCTCGAGGTCGATCTCTTCACATCCAACCGTATCTTCGCCTTCTCGAACCTCGCGGCGCTGATAAACTACAGCGCGACCTTCGCGACAGGGTTCCTCCTGAGCCTTTACCTGCAGTACATAAAGGGTCTGGATCCCAGAAGCGCGGGCCTGGTGCTCCTTGCACAGCCGCTGATGATGACGATCTTCTCCCCCTTTGCCGGCAGGCTCTCCGACAGGATGGAGCCGAGGCTTGTCGCCTCTGCTGGCATGATCATAACGCTGCTAGGCATTCTGCCGTTTGTGTTTCTCGACGAGCGGACACCGGTGTGGCTCATCGGCGCTGTGCTTCTCCTCCTCGGATTCGGGCTGGCCCTCTTCACGTCGCCAAACACAAACGCGATAATGAGCTCTGTTGATAGAAAGTACTACGGGATAGCATCAGCGACGCTCGGAACAATGCGTCTTCTGGGCCAGATGCTAAGCATGAGCCTGGCGATGGTGATCTTCGCCATATATATCGGAAGGGTCGAGATAACCCCTGATACCTATTCCAGCCTCATGGAGAGCTGCAGGATCGCCTTTGCGATATTCTCTGTGCTCTGCTTCATAGGCATATTCGCGTCTCTGGCCAGGGGAGAGCTTCGCAGCGGCTCTGCAGCGCGTGGAAGTGGAGAGGATCTGTGAATTCATGACGCTCTTTGAAACGCTGCATGCGACATTAGAGGCGTGCCAAAAGGATGAAAGCGTTTGAGATGCGGGTTGGTTTCGTCCAAACAACCCGACAAGGAAGGTCAACCCTCCATGTCGTGCTTTCATGGTAAATGATCTGTTCTGCTGTGAGCTTCGCCGCACACCAGCATGTTTGATGCAGCTGAGTCGCCTCGAAACTGCATCAGCAATGAACTGCGATCTGTGATCTCAGCGCCTCGGTGATCCAGACCCGTCATGAAATCCATGTATGGCTGCTGGCTGTTTGAGCAAGGCTTGCGTAAAAAGTGAATGCGGAGGCGAGGACATCGCCTCTACACCACCCGCACGACGTTGCTGGCGCCCATGTGCTTCCTGTAGACGTTGTTCTCGAAGAGCCTGAAGTCGTAGTTGCCCTTGCCGTATGGAGCCCTGAATGTCAGGGTCCCGCATGACGGGCCGCCGGTCGGCTGCATGTTTATCCAGAACTTGTCCGGCCTCGTGACCCCATACATCCCTATGACGCTGTCAGGCATCGCACCCCAGAAGTGCACGTATATCGCCTGGCCTGGAGAGACCGTCTCCGGCTCAGCCACTATCCTCACTCCTGCGTTCGGCTTCACCGTGACAGAGTCGCTGATAGCTAGAAGCCTGTAGCCATCATCCGCGAACATCCGCACGTTGTATGTTCCAGGTGTGCTTGGCGTGTACAGCACAAACGAGCCGTTTGTGCTCCCATCGAGGTACTTTCTGGAAAGCGGCGAGCGATCGCCTGCACCCACAGAGAACATCCCTATCCAGTCACCCTCGTAGCCCGGAGCCCCTGAGTAAGTCACGTTGATCGGCTCGCATGCCTTCACCTCTGCAGGTGCGATATGAACCTCAGGGATCTCAACGCTTATCGGGAGAGATACCAGCTCCTCCGTGGAATACATCCGTATCTCGTAGGATCCCACCATCCTAGGAGCCTCGAGTGTTATTTCCCTCAGAGTGCTGTTCGCGGTGGTGTAGGATATTGCCTTCGCCCTGTCGGGAGCGCCATGGGGCTCGCCGGCAGGCAGTATTCCTATCCAGGCGGTGATGTTCTCAGGAACAGAGAGCCTGAGATCTATCCTCTCACCGGGCATGAAGACCATCCTGTCCAGGCCGAGGTACGCGCCGTTCTTCTTTGACATGAACCTCGCCTTCATCGGATCCTTCGGCGAGAGCGGATGCCTGTCTGTGGACATCCCGCCTTCGATCTCGTGAGCAGAATCGCACATACCATCGCGGTTTCTGTCCCTGCACCCCTCCTCGGGCTCATCGAAATCGCTGTAGTGGTTCCCGAGTATGCCGTTGTCCCACTGGTTGTTCCCATCGTCGATGGCGTTCACCTCGTTGTCGATGAGCGTGTTGTTGTAGATTGTGTTGGTCGTGTACGCGCTCAGATCCTTGTCCCTGACGTCGTAGCTCTCGATATCGCTGTTCGGCTTGTACTTTATCGAGACGCCACCGTACTTGCCCGGATTCTCAATGGGACGGATGGATTCCGTGTCATTGCGGTTTGCTATTTTTATCCCTATGCTGTTGTTGCTGGCGAGGTTCCTGGTTATGTTGTTCCCTCTGGAGGTCTCCAAAAAGACGCCTATCTGGTTGAATCTGATTATATTATCGGAGATGAGATTCCTGTTGCTTGATCTCTCCACAGAGATGGCTTCAAGGGTGGTATTCGATATGCTGTTTTCTCTTATAGTGTTCGACTCAGATGATACCAGTCTTATGCCGCGGATGTTGTTCTCCAGCCTGCTTCTGATGATGTTATTGCCCGTGGAGTTGTCGAGGAGTATTCCCGCCTCGCTGCTTGCCTCAGCCAGTATGTTCTCAAGCGTGCAGCCCTCCGCGAAAGAGAGCACTATCCCGTATCTGTTGCCTGAGACCTGGCAGTCAATCACGCGGTTGTTCTTTCCCGTTACGAGTATCCCCGCGTCCATCGAGGCCATCCCCGAGCCGGTCGCCCTGATCCCAGTGATCACAACATCGCTTCCAGAGATCGTGACAGCCGTTCCGGATCCGCCTGCGTTCACCTCAGGATACCCGGATGTGGTGTTGCCTCTTATGATCAGGCTCTTATCCACCGCTATTCTCTCCGAGTATATGCCACCCTGAATCTCTACTGTGTCTCCGGATGATGCTGAGTTTATAGCTGCCTGGATGCTGCTGCCGGGCGTTACCACAATGGTTTCCGCTTCTGCTGTTGTGATCAGAAGGAGCACAAGAAGACAAGGTGCGTATCGCATGTGCATAGGTTACGGGGAGGATTTACAGGTATAAAGAGTATCGGTGCACCGATGAGTGACAGGGCGTCCATTTCGCATCTGAAAAGCCAGGCCGCAGGATCGAATCAACTTGCCTGGCAGGCAACAGGTCCGCAGCATAAGGACAATATGAGCATGCGAGTGGTGACTTCCTCTCCGGCCTGAAGGCCGGAGCTTGCACCCTGTTATTCTCTGCCACATGCGATCGATCTCGAACGCAAGATCACATCAAACACGTTCCTAATCCCCAGGTGTCCACTCCCAATGGCTAATGTTAAGTTGGATGAGTGCTACCTTCAATTAAAGGTCGGGTTGGACATGATCCGAGAGATATGTAAGAACGTCTTCCAGGTGGGCGCGATCGACTGGGACAGGCGGCTCTTCGATGCGCTCATACCACTGCCGGAGGGCACCAGCTACAACTCGTATCTAGTAAAAGGCAGCGAAAAGACCGTGCTGATAGATGCGGTTGATCCCAGCAAGAAGGACGTGCTGCTTGAGAACCTCCAGGTGCTACATGTTGATCACATCGATTACATAATCTCCCAGCATGCGGAGCAGGACCACTCCGGCGCGATAAAGTTCCTGATCGAGAGGTACGGTTCCACAGTTCTCGGATCGCAGAAGTGCATCGAGCTTCTTCTCGACTTTGGCATCGCCTCAAAGGATCACCTGCGCTCTGTGAGCGATGGCGAGACACTCTCCCTGGGAGATATGACACTTGAGTTCATAAGCGCGCCATGGGTCCACTGGCCTGATACAATGTTCACGTATCTCCGGGAGAGGAGAGTGCTCTTCACATGCGACTTTCTAGGCGCACATCTCGCGACCAGCGATCTCTTCGCATGGAATCATGAGAGCGCAAAGAGGTACTACGCTGAGATAATGATGCCATTCAGGGCTAACGCGAGGAGGCATCTCGAGCGTGTCAGAGCGCTGGCACCAGAGATCATCGCGCCGAGCCACGGCCCGTTACACAACAGGCCAGATATCGTGATGAATGCATATTCAGATTGGACATCTGATGATGTGAAGAATCTGGTCGTGGTCCCGTTTGTATCGATGCACGGCTCCACGGAGAAGATGGTGACCCATCTGGTAGATGCGCTGATCGATCGAGGTGTCTCAGTAAGACGGTTCGATCTCACGAAGACCGATACCGGCGCGCTTGCAGCATCGCTTGTGGACGCTGCCACCATAGTCTTCGGGACTCCTGCGTTCATAACAAGGCCGCATCCTCTGATCTCATACGCTGCCATCCTGGCGAATGCGCTGAGGCCGAAGGCGAGGTTCGCATCGATAATCGGATCCTATGGATGGGGGGCAAGGATCGTTGAGGAGATGAGATCGCTCATGCCAAACCTGAAGATGGAGATCATTGAGCCTGTCATAGTTAAGGGATATCCAAAGGATGACGATCTCAGGGCGATCGAGCGGCTTGCAGATGAGATCCTGCGGAGGCACAGGGAAATCGGGCTGCTCTGAGCTCCTGAGCCATATGCTGAGCACCCAGATTTGACGCCGGCGATCACAACGAGATGGTTGCACCATGACCACACACGAGATCGAGCAGCTGAAGGAGCTGCACGGTGAGCTGGAGGATGTCATAGAGGCCAGGCTGAAGGAGTTCGATCAGCTCTGGCTGAATGCCGATGAGGATAGGCTCTTCGAGGAGCTGGTCTTCTGTCTCCTGACGCCACAGTCGAGAGCAAGATCATGCTGGGCAGCAGTCGAGAGACTATCATCGATGGGAAAGCTCCGCTGTCCAGCTCATGGTGAGATACAGAGGGAGCTGAGAGGAGTCAGGTTCAGCCGCAGGAAGGCAGAGTACATATGCATGGCTAGGAAGCTGTTCACAGTGGATGGAAGGCTCTCGGTGAGATCTCACGTGGATCCCAAGAATCCATTACAGACGCGCGAATGGCTCGTCGGAAACGTGAAGGGGATGGGATACAAGGAGGCGAGCCACTTCCTGAGGAACATCGGCCTTGGCAGGGATCTGGCAATACTCGACAGGCACATCCTGAAGAGCCTGGTCCGGTTTGGAGTTATACCGGACATCCCGAAATCGATGAGCAGGAGCAGGTATCTCAAGATAGAGGCAGCGATGGCGGATTTCGCGCGCAGCATCAGCATACCGATGTCGCATCTCGATATGGTCCTGTGGTACATGGGTGCTGGGGAGGTGTTCAAGTAAAATCCAGCTGCGCACATGAATTATTGTGCGATGCTAATGCCTCATGAAACCTGGGTCATATCAGCCAATAGTTCCCGAATTTTATCCTGAACATGAAACCAGCGCAGGCCTGCATGTAAAATTTGGGGATCGGCTATTTGCCGATCAATCGCCGCATTTGTTTCGCTTTGCCTGACGGCAGATCAGGAGGGATGCACATAGACATCATGTTCACCTGTCGACTCATTCGCATCCTGCGGACTGATCGATCGGCTGCACCTGCCCTTGAATATCACAAGCGATACTCCCGGGGACCTGAGCTCCTCTCTGAGAATCCGCTCGATCTCCTGCTCCGGTGCTGGCATCTCCACAACCCTCAGCCAGGGAACAAGAGCTTTGAGGATAGGCTCGAGATCGAAGACCTCCTGGAAGCCGGTCATTGCAGCGACGCGGTTCCAGATCACGCCCACAAGCACATTCTTTCTGTGCCAGATCGCATTGATCAGTCCCTGAAGGCCGGTGTGAGCGAGCGCGTAATCCCCAACGATCGCGATCCCCTTCTCCCTGAAGCCAGATGCGACTCCGATCGATGAGCCGAGGCCGTAGACCATGTCCACGGCCCCCATCCTCAGGGAGAGTATCGTGCATCCCGCATCACCCGCGATCGGGAGATACATCCTTGAGAGAACAGCGTAGAGGGGCATAAACGGACACCCCTGACAGATGGATCTCCTTGCGGGACGGCCGGCAGCGGTCTCCATCTCCATGCTTCCTCTCAGATCGGAGATGTGGATCAGGCTGATCGCAGTTCTGAGATCCTTTTCTTTGATGGATCCATACGGCAGATGGCCTGTAAGCCGCCCGCGCACGTCTTTCAGATGAGACTCCATGAACGGCGCCGGGCCCTCTGCCACAAGGACGAGCCGGTGCATGCGCAGGAACCGCTCGATAGCCCTCATGGGAAGCGGATGGGAGTAGAGCGTGGCCAGCAGCGACGATCCGGTCTCCTCGCAGACAGCCTCCGCCAGCGGAACCACAGAGCCAGAGGCTATCACGCCCGTATCCCCGCGTAGCTTTATGCGGGTTGATGACTCAGAGGCCTCGCTCAGAGCCGGTAGAACCCTCACAAGGTGCCTCTGGTGGCGCCCCTTTGCTGTCAGATCCCAGATGGATCGGTCGAAGCGCCTGGGCGTCTGCTGGAGAGATGCAGGTATATTCTGCCCGGTAGCTGGCTCAGTGCTTGAGTCCTCCAGCACATCTGATGTGATTCTTAATATTGCAGGTATGGATAGCTCCTCTGATACCCGGAATGCCTCGGTAACAGCTCTGTAGAGATCTTGAGCTGATGGATCGAGAACCGGCAGCTCTGTCAGCGGGCCGTAGTACCTGCTGTCCATCTCGACCTGCGAGCCCCTCGGGCCGAGATCGTCGCCGACCAGGACCACGATACCAGCACCGGTGGTGTGGGTCGCGGAGATGACAAGCGGATCAGCGAGTATGTTCATGCCCAGCTGCTTCACGATGACCAGAGATCTGACGCCGGTGGCGGACGCCCCCAGTGCGCACTCGAATGCGACCTTCTCGTTCACAGCGATCTCTGCGCCTAGGGACTGAGCGAGATCTGTTACCGGATAGCCTGGCACATATGCCACGTAACCCACGCCCACATCCCTCAGGGCCTGATGTATCTGCTTCAACGCTCCTCGCATAGCCACTCCGGCACAACAGATCTATCAGATTCTGCAAAGTACGGAACCGCAGCGACCGCGCCGATGAGGCCCTGCCCGTCCATCACGATCTCCAGCCCCGCGCTCCTCGCAGCGTTCAGAGCGTCCTCATAGCTCACCCTTTGCAGCCTGCACCGCTTTGCGTATTCAAGCAGCATGGAGGGGTCAAAGCTTCTGCACACCACCATTCCCGTCTCATCAGAGACCGTGTATCTCTCAAGAAGCTTCCTGAAATCCTCGACCATCTCCCTCTCCCTTCCGGGGATGCAGGCGAACTCCACCGCGGTCGAGACGCAGTTCTGGGTCTTCGTGGGCACAGGGAAGAGCTGGACCAGCGAGTGGGAGATGTACCTGGCCTCGTATCTATCAACCTTCTCTGCGATGTTGTGCACAAGAGACCATGTCGCCCCTGTGGTCTTCGAGTCTGTGTTGTCAACCCCTATCACCAGGCGCTCCCTTCTCGGGACAACTATGGTCCCAGTCGCCACCCTCCCCCCGCCGGCCTCTGTGGTTCTCGACCTTATCACGTCTCCAGCCCTCGCCCTTGTGAATGTCGCACCGACTCCACCTCCGCCGAGGCCGGTGTAGGTTATCTCGACCTCATCGCCCTTCACGAATACAGAAGAGATGCCAGCAGATCTCCTGGAGGATATGAGATCAAGATCCACCTCTCCCGTTCTGACAAGATACCTGAACCACTCGCCGAGGTTTCTTGAGGAGACAACAAGAGGGCCCTTGCTGTAGTGATACCTGGCCCACGCAGAGCCGCCATAGCAGCTGGACCTCTCAAGTATCTCCACCATCTCCCCGGACGGGCTGGATATGGCATGGATCTGCCTGTATGCCACTACATAGGGATCATCCAGATCGAGGACCACCCGAAGCACCTCTCCAGATCATGTAACCACGAAAGAGCTCATCTGCAATCATAAAAGATCCAGCAAATCGAACCCAATATCCAAATACATCAATGGGAGTGATGGCTCACCCCCATAAAAAAGCTCCGCTGGACGAGAGCATCTCCAGCAGCGTACAATCAGCGGCACAGCTCAGAAAGTGACTTTCTGTCCGGCCTGAAGACCGGAGTTTGCGCCCTGTTTATTCTCTATCACACTGCTCTCAGCCGGTGAATCTCCACGGGCAGGGGGATGGCGGATCATTGTTCACGAGGATCCGCTCTGGCTGAGCAGGGCTCTGAGCTTCTGTATCCGCTCCATGGCTCTGTTCGCCTCCTTGAGCTTCTCCTCCTCGTAGTACTTCAGTATCTCGTCTATCGATGCTCTGAGCCTGTAAACCTTCACCGGCCTGCCTGTGCCGTCGTTCCTGCGCACGCTCTCCTCGATCCAGTTGTGCTTTCTCAGGGTCCGCAGGGCTATGCTCACCTCTGGCTGCCTCAGATCAGATCCCCTCTCGATGTCTCGAGACGTGGCCTCCTCCACGTTTGCCAGGTAAGCAAGCATGTTCGAGACCTTTCTTGGAACCCCCAAGCTCCGAAGGATCTCGACCACCTGCATATCCCTAGAGTCGAACTTCATCACATATGACTCCTTCATGCTACTCCCTCAAGATTGTACCCTTCAGGATGTAAGGTGGAGTTTATACTATAAATAGTTTATTTCTGTTAAATAATTCTAATCAATCTTTGATACTTTGGTACATGATATTAATAGTAAACAGCATATGCGCAGCCACTTGAGAATGAATTTTTGAGCTTTCATGAATACATAACATACGATCAAATCTCGGCATGTCTGTGGAGCGTTCTGATTATGCCAGGAGATGCTATCGCATTCGATTGCTTACGAACGCCACCTTCCTGTTTTGTTCATCGCCCGGTCGCCAGGCAACCGTAAGAGGATGCGATTTGTCTGCGATCACCCCATGCGACCGCAGCCGGACGATCCTGCTGGACGTCGCAGTTATATATGATGCTGGTGAGAGTGACTGCAATGGTGGCCTCTAAGTCAGTGGTTTCAGTCAGCATGCTCATCCTCATGCTCATCCTGCTCGCCATTCCATCAGACGGTGTGGGGCGGGTTCGAGTATCCGGATCCACCACCGTCATGCCCCTCGCAGAGCTCTGCGCCGAGGAGTTCAACTTCATGTGCAGGGAGTACATGGTGACCGTCACAGCTGGCGGATCCGGAGTGGGGATAATCGACGCTGCCGAGGGAAGAGCGGATATAGCAATGTCCTCCAGGGAGATTAAGCCCTCGGAAAGGGCGCGTTACGAGCGGCCTGACCGCAAGTTCCGGGAGATTGTGGTCGGATACGATGCGATAATAATAGTCGTGAGCCCGCAGATATATAACAGCGGTGTGCAGAGCCTCACATCGACAGATGTCAGAAGGATATATTCCGGGGAGATAAGAAACTGGAAGTCCGTCGGAGGGCCTGATAGAGAGATCATGGTGGTTGGAAGGAAGGCGGGCTCCGGTACTAGGGACACATTCAATGAGATCATCATGGGATCCGCGGCTGCTGAGACGCCAGGCGTGAGCATCGAGGCCATGGACAGCTCGGAGGTCAAGACCGCGATAGTCGGGAGCGACAGGGCCATAGGCTACCTGGGATACAGCTACGTCAGGGCCGGCGGGGTTATGCCAGTAGCTCTGAATGGTATTCATCCAACTATGGACAACATAAGGAGCGGAAACTACACGCTCGCGAGGAAGCTGTACTTCTACACATTCGGCGAGCCGACCGCCGGAGCGAGGACATTCATAGACTTCGTTCTCGGCCCGGAGGGCCGCAGGATAGCGGAGATGAACGGATTCATACCGCCATGAGCTGAATCACCTGAGGATAAAGGGGTGACTTACGGAGATATCGGTTATACACGATAACTCTCCCTGAGCAGAGCATGTTGCGGATGGAGGAAGCACGAAACGGATCATCTGTAAAATTATGGGATGCCAGAATGCTCCGGGGATGGTAGCTTGGCGAGATTTGGAGTGCATATATCGATAGCTGGTGGCCTGCACCTCTCTGTGGGAAGGGCGGTCGAGCTGGGCTGCGAGACATATCAGATATTCACATCGAATCCGAGAGGATGGCGCAAGAAGAGGCTTTCAGAGGACATCATAGAATCTTTTAAAAGCCAGCTCAGCAGCTCGGGAATATGGCCTGTGGTTGGTCACATGCCGTATCTTCCGAATCTATCCTCCCCAAAAGAGAGCGTTTACTCCAGATCCGTACAGGCGCTGAGGGATGAGCTTGTGAGATGCAGCGCCCTGGGGATTCCGTATCTGGTAACGCACATGGGAAGCCACCTTGGATCTGGAAGGGATTCTGGCATATCTCGCATAGTCAGCGCGATCGAGGCTGCCCTCTCTAATTCAGATGGCACGAAGATCCTGCTTGAGACCACATCCGGATCGAGGAACAGCATCGGTGGCAGGTTCGAGGATATCGCAGATGTCCTGGAGAGGGCTGGCTCCGATCTCCTCGGCATCTGTCTGGATACATGCCATGTATTCGCTGCTGGCTACGATCTCAGAGATGAGAAAAGCCTGGATGAAACTCTAAGGGCATTTGACCACACTGCTGGACTGAAAAATCTCGTGCTGATCCATCTCAACGATTCCGTGGGCGATCTCGGATCCGGCCTGGACAGGCACGAGCATATCGGCATGGGGAAGATCGGACTGAACGGGTTCGCAGCTGTGATAAACGATCGCCGTCTGAGAGAGCTCCCCATGATAATGGAGACGCCTGTCGATGATAGGAGGGACGACCGCGGGAACCTGGAGGTTGTCCGTGGACTCAGCCGAAGAGGGCCCTCATGACCAGCATCATCGCGTCCCTTGAGACCGGCTTAACGAGATATGTGCTCGCTCCAAGGTCGTAGCTCCGCTGGATGTCAGAATCCGCGTTGGAGCATGTCAGCATCACCACAGGTATCCTGGAGAAACGCGCATCGCCCTTGATGCTCTTCAGCACCGTCATGCCGCCCATGTCCGGCAGGTTGATGTCGAGAAGAATCAGATCCGGAAGGTGCTCTCCCGCTCTGAACATATCCTCAAGAATGCGCAGAGCCTCCGCGCCGTCTCCTGTGATCTGCATGTCTCCATCGAGACCGCTCTTCCTCAGAACCTTTCTTGTGAGGAAAACATCCTCCGGGTTGTCCTCCACAAGGAGTATCCTGAGCTTTCTTGTATCTTCAACCATAACGCAAGCACTTCTTGAGCCCATACTGCACCTGAGCTTTCTGAATCTTTTTAGCAGGCCCTTGGTCCTTCACCTCAGGGTTTATCTAGTTTTCTATGGATATCTCCTCTCGATAAAAGCGCAACCCTGCTGAGGCTCACCTGATCCTCCAGGGAGTATCCGATGGATTCGGAGAGCTCTGATGCGAAGCTCACGACCTCCTCATGTGATGGCATCGCGTCTCTCTGTAACCTGTATCTTGATCTGCCGAGATGCATGTAGGCCTTGACCTCTATGAAGTCCGGCTCTGCGTCATCCAGAAGTTTGGCGTATGCCTCAGGAGCAAACATGTTCAAGCCTCTTACGAGCGTGATCCTGATCACGGTCCTGCACCTCAGATCGTGCATTATGGAGAGGCTCTCCAGGATGCGACCCCAGTATCTTCCACCAGAGACCTTCCTGTAGGTATCCTCGTCTGGGGCGTTCAGGCTGATGTAAAGCTGTGTCGGCTCCAGATCGTCCAGAGCATCCGGATTGGTGCCGTTTGTGACCAGGAAGGATGTCATACCCTTCGCCTTTATTGCCTTGATCAGTCCTCTGAGATGCGGGTAGAATGTGGGCTCCCCCATGAGCGATATCGCCACATGTTTTGGTGTGGACGCCTCGTGGAGCCTCGCGCGGTCGACGAGATCAGAGCCCCAGTAGCCTGAGAGTATCCTCCGCTGCTCCCTGAGCACCTGCTCGAGAAGATCCTCCGGCTCGGTCCACCTCTCAGGCAGTGGGATCGCCTCATCCACAGGCCGCCAGCAGTGGAGGCAGAGGTGGTTGCAGTGGAGCACCGGCGTCATCTGCACGCACCGATGGCTCTCAATCCCGTAGAAGTGATGCTTGTAGCACTGCTCCCCTCCTCTAAGACTTCTCTTCAGCCACAGGCAGGGTTTCACAGCGCCCTCTCCCACAAGATGGTAACCCTGTCGCTCAAGCACCGCGGGATCCATACCGTCTCCGTTCAGCTCGCGCATATCTCTTCAGATCACTCGCTGTCCTGATTCTAAATACTATCTGAGTTATCACTACAGCGATCGACCCCACTCCTTCGATACAAGCTCTACCGTATGAGCCCTCACCTCCGAGGGGTCGAGAGGCACGCGCGCCACGCCGCTCTCAATTGCGGCCTCTGCCACCGCCTCTGCCACCGCAGGAACAACTCTTTGATCCAATGGGGATGGGATTATGCGGTCCTCACCGATCTGATCCACCAGGGACGCTATGGCCATGGCGGCAGCCTTCTTCATGCTCTCGTTTATATCGCTGGCCCTGACATCTAGCGCGCCGCGGAATATGCCCGGGAAGCCGAGAGCGTTGTTCACCTGGTTTGGATAGTCGGACCTTCCGGTGGCGACTATCCTGGCGCCCGCCCTCTTCGCCTCGTCAGGCATTATCTCAGGCACGGGATTGGCCATTGCAAACACTATCGGATCCCTTGCCATACCCTCGACCATATCCCTGGTGACTATTCCACCGGCAGAGAGCCCTATGAAGACATCCGCGCCCCTCATCGCATCTCTCAGTGAGCCGGTCATTCCTCCTGGATTCGTGAGCTCGGCCAGCATTCTCTTTATGGGGCTGAGATCTTCCCGCTCTCTATGGATTATGCCCTTCCGGTCGCAGACCCTGATGTCCCTGACGCCGAAGTCCAGGAGAAACTTCGTCACAGCGACCCCTGCGGCACCGGCTCCTGATACAGCGACCGATATCTCCTCAAAGCTCTTGCCGACGAGCTTCAGCGCGTTTATGAGGGCTGCAACCGCAACAACGGCGGTTCCATGCTGGTCGTCATGGAATACGGGAATGTCCAGCATCTTCTTGAGCTCATTTTCTATCTCAAAGCACCTCGGCGCGCTGATATCCTCCAGGTTTATGCCGCCGAAGACCGGAGAGATCCTCACCACGGTCTCCACGATCTCTGATGGATCTGTGGTGCTCAGAGCGATCGGAAATGCATCGATACCCGCAAGCCTCTTGAATAGAAGCGCCTTGCCCTCCATGACGGGTATCGCCGCCAGCGGACCTATGTCACCGAGTCCCAGAACCGCGGTGCCGTCTGTGACGACCGCCACCATGTTTCCCTTCGATGTGTAAAGATACACATCATCCGGGTTCCTGCTTATCGCGAGGGACGGCTCTGCCACACCGGGTGTGTAGGCGAGGCTGAGATCGTCAGCATCTTTCAAAACGACTCTGCTGCAGATGGCAATCTTGCCCATCCTGTGGTACCTGAGAGCATCATCTTGAAGCGACATCGCTGGGCATCTGGATGCATTTGAGATAAATATTGCTGTGAATTCTGATGGTGCCAGGGCCGGGGGTTAGATTTACCGGAAATTGGTACGAAAATGGTCATTGAATGCGGACCATTTTTCATCCACAGGGGTGACACTGCGTCATGTGCGCTGGAACTGGTATCCAGTGGCAGAATACCGAGTTCTGGGAGCCAACATAGTGTCGATCCCATGGTTCGAGTGCACATTGTGGGCAAACAACAAGGTATGGCTCCGGGTCACACTCATATGCAAAAGCCCGACCAGCAATTTGATCTACGATCACTTTAAGAGAAACCTGGGATGCTCGACCTGCTGCTCAGAGCTCTGGACACCGCGATACCTGTGCTGGTGACCATATTCCTCGGGCTGTTTCTAGCGGGCATGCTCATGGAGCTTGGCATTCTCGATCGACTCTCAGTCCTATCAAAACCGCTCGTGTCCATGGCGAACCTGCCACCGATATCCGCATCATCTTTCCTGGTCTCTCTCGGCTCAGCGGTCGCAGCAAACTCGATGATCGCAGAGTTCAAGATGCGTGGCGCCCTCGACGACCGCGAGACAGTGCTATGCGCAATGATGAACAGCATACCTGTGTACATCCGAGAGATACTCACATACCAGATACCGGTGGTTGTCCCGCTTCTGGGACCGGTGGTCGGTGTTTTCTATGCTGGCGTGTTCATAACAACGGCAATCGTCAAGATCATCATAGTGATAGTGCTCGGCAGGCTGATGCTGAGAGGGAGAAACGGTGCGGAGATCCACTGGCAGCCACCAGAAAGAAACGGGAACCCGATTGAGGCCACGCTGAAGATCCTTCGCACACAGATGAGGCCTTTCGCCAGGATCTCCATAACATACATGACCATGACTCTGCTGGTCCTCTCGCTGAACGATCATGGATTCTTCGAGAGGCTGAGTGTTCTCCCGATAGCCCAGACATTCGGCCTCTCCCCTGAGGCTATAGTGCCCCTTACGACATACGTCGCGAGCCCGCTCATCGGGATATCCCTGCTCAGCCCGATGATCCAGAGCGGTTCCCTGACAGAGATACAGGCAGCGACCGTGCTCATGCTTGGCAGCATCTTCATGCTCCCGATCTTCGCCATGAAGAGCATGGTGCCGAACTACACCGCGATATTCGGCGCTCGGGTCGGCCTCATGATCGTCACGATATCAACAGGCCTGAGCGTCATGGTGCGCGCCATCTTCCTGCTGGCGCTTCTGAGCATCGGATGATCTTGTTCGTGACATCCTCGCCGGCCTGGAGACCGGAGTCTGCGTCATTCTGTTCTTCGATCAGTCGGCACTGACCGCTCTCATCCCACGTGCAGACCCCTCGATCTCTCTTCTCTCATCCTCGCTCAGGATGCATCCCTCAACACATCCCGGGTCACAGCAAAGCCTGCACGGCTCCACATGTATTGTGACGAAAGAGCACGGGTACTGCTCGCGTATGGCCCTGGTGAGCATATCTGTCAGCTGATGCGATTCCTCAACAGTCATGTCCGAGTCCACCAGGATGTGGAACTCAGCAAACCTGTACGAGCCGGAGCGCCTAGTTCTGAAGGCGTGAAAGCCACGAACGTCCGGCTTCATGGAGACGATCTTCTCCTTTATGAGGGTCTTCTCATCCTCAGGCAGGCTCGAGTCGAGGAGATCGCGCGCAGAGGCGATTGTGAGATGGAGAGCAGCCTTCAGGATCAGCAGGGATACTAAGATTGCGGCAAGCGGATCCAGAATCCTCAGGTCCATGGATATTCTCTCGCCCATCCAGATAGCCACGAGCCCCAGCATCACGCCCAGGGATGTGTATACATCGGTTCGAAGATGCCACGCGTCCGCCTGGAGGGCAACAGACTCAGTTTCACGTCCTACAGAGAAAAGCCTGCGGGAGACGAGTGTGTTTACAATCGCAGAGACGAGCATGACGCCAGCGCCGAGCCACACCGTCTCGATCTCCGTGGGGTTCATGATCTTCGACCAGGCCTCGGAGAGTATCCAGTAGGCGGCGAGAAAGATCAGCAGCGCCTCCACGGTGCCTGAGATGTTCTCGACCTTCCCGTGGCCGAAGGGATGGTCATCGTCCGCAGGCCTGCCGGCGATCCTGACGGAGAGATATGCCATGAGGGCTGCGATGAGATCCACTGCAGAGTGTGCGGCCTCCGAGATGATCGAGACCGAGCCGATCATCAGCCCGACGGCCAGCTTGAGGGCCACAAGAAATGTGCAGGCTACAACGGAGAGCCTGGCCGCCCTTCCCTTTACCTCTGCTCTGCTAATCATTTCGCTCCGGCGATCAGCGGCGCTACAGAGACGGTGCTCACCCCGCGATCGAGCGTGTCTGTGGCTATGACCCTGTCAACGCCGGCGTGATAGAGCTTTAAGAGCGCGTTCCCAGTGAGCACAGGATGGACCGCTGCCAGATGAACGCTCTGAGCGCCCTGCCTGCGGAGCATCGAGATCGCAGTGGCCATCGTGCCTCCTGTCGCTATCATGTCATCCATTATCACGACATCCCTGCCCCTGACATCGATCTCCTTCGGCGCGATCGAGACCTCTGTGCCGCTGTGTCTGGTCTTCTCCAGATGATCGAACTCGCATCCAAGGATCTCAGATGCCCTGGATGCCATCGCTATCGCGCCTTTGTCCGGCGAGATCACAACAGGATCCCTCAGATCGAGCCTGCGGATCTCCTCTGCGAGAAGAGGAGTCGCATCCAGGCTCTCTGCTCTGCACCTGAAGTGCGAGAGCACAGACTGCGCGTGAATGTTCACCGTGAAGACCCTGGAGCCGGCATCAAGGAACGGGTTCAGGGCGCCTGCGATCGCCCTCGCGGTCAGCGGCTCCCCGGGCTTGAATATCTTGTCCTGCCTTGCGTACCCGAAGTAGGGTATGACCAGCGTCACATTCCTTCCTCTGACTATATCGAGGAGCTGGAGAAGATAAACGATATCCCTGTCCGACGGGGTGCTCTGTATGACAACAACATCATCATCGATCTCGGACTGGAGCTGCGTGTATGCTTCCCCATCCGGGAACGTCCTGTACTCGCAGAGCGCCACCCTCTCACCGAGGATCGAGGCGACCCGCCCGGCGAGCAGCTGCGAAGATGGACCTCCTATGATCATGATAACCTCCCACGGCGCAGGTGCAGCGAACCCCGGTGATAGCGGGTATGACCACCTGGCCGGTGTCAGCACACCACTCTCATCCGCACCCTGACGAATGGAGTCAGGATCGGGCCGACAGCTCTCGCGTCTCCTCCGACATCCATATGCTTCATGAGGTCGAATATGTTCCCTGCGATCATGGCAGATCGAACAGGCTCTGCGACCTCACCGGCGCGGATGCGAAATGCGTTTCTTGCCTCAACTGAGAAGTCTCCGGATATGGGGTTTGCGGTGTGCGCCCCTATCACGCTGTTCACAAGAACGCCCTCGTGCACACCCTCCAGCACATCCACAGGCTCCTTTGAGGATACGATCAGGTTTCGGATCCCGATCCTGGGCATCTCCGAGTAGCCTGATCTGACGGAGTTTCCTGTGCTCGCCCTCCCCTCCTTTCCGGCTGTGTAGGTATCATAGAGGTAGCACCTCAGGATTCCGTCCTCAAGGAGCACATTTCTCTGTGATGGTACACCCTCTCCGTCGAACGCAGAGCTCCCCATGCCCGCGGGGAGCGCTCCATCATCAATCAGCTGTATCCTGGGATCGGCTATGCTCTTGCCCAGCATGCCGGCAAGCGCTGACCTTCCCTTCTGGACGTTCTCTGCGGAGACCGACGGAGCAAGCGTGTTTTCAAGGATCTCCGCAAACGCAACCGGCGAGAGCACAACATCGTAGGTATCGGTCTTTATAGATATGCCATCAATAGAGCGTCTTGCGAGATCCGCGGCTCTCTCACCCACAGCTCTTGCATTTACGCTGAAACTGCGCGAGTTATCGAACTCGCTCCCGGTCGCAACCTCAGAGCCCTTTCTGGTGATCGTCTCCAGTGCGATATGTATCGATGTGCCCTCATCAGAGAGGTCAACACCTCTGGAGTTGATCAGGATCTCCAGGCTGTGCGTGCATGATATGCCGCCTGATACCGGCTCGACCCCCTCAACAGAACTGCATCCGCTGAGAAGCTCCTCCGCGATCTCCAGCAGCGCATCCGCCTGGACCTCTGCGATCCTCCTGTCGAAGACGCCCTCCACAGGGGTGACCGGCGATCTTCCTGGGAGACCCTTCCAGAGGCTGTCCGGCCCGAGGATGCGGGCAGCGCTCACCGCAGCTTTAGCAACATCATCGATCCTGCTCAGATCTGATGTGCTTGAAAAACCAACGCCGCCATCGATAACAGCGCGCAGCCCCAGTCCCCTGAGAACGCTCTCGCTGACGCTCTCCACTTTCTCCCTCCTGAGCTCGAGCGTCAGGTTCCTGCTCCAGACCCCGAAGACCTCGGCCTCATCAGCCCCCAGGCGCAGAGCCTTCTCGAGCAGCCTCTCCGCAGCTGTTCTCAGATCATCCGATGTACCTGAGATCCTCCTCGCCCCCGCTCTCGTAAGGTACCTGTGCCCTCTCCATCTCCTGGAGCTTGCTCACTATCCGCTCCATCTCGCCCGCCCGCTCCTCGAGCGCCTGCATGCTGACCTCGATCCCGAGCGCCCTGCAGAGTATCTTGAGGACAGCATGCGCAGACTTCGGATCAACCAGATACCCGCTCGTGGTGCCCATGAGACAGATGGCATCGATGCCCCTCAGGCCGCCAAGCCCCACAAGGAGACCGCTGACCCCGATGATCCCTCCGCCAGGCTCGTTCTCGTGGAAGACCACCCCCAGCCCCTTCATTTCCTCAACAAGCTCCGGCCGGTTCGTTGCTCCGATCACCTGCGGCTCCACGAACTGGCCTGTCCCGTAGCCCCCGAGTGTGTAAATCCTCCGGACGCCGAACTCCTCTGCTATGTCAAGAAATATTCCGGTGAGCTCGTAATGCCCCTCATTCGTGGCGCTCTGGTAATCTCCCACAAGGATCAGCAGATCCGGCTCTCCGTCAGCACCCTTGTATGCGTAGATCTCGTTCCTGACCTGCCGGACTGTGCCATCGGCCTGGACAAGGACCTGCGGAGGGAAGTGCGGCGAGTATATCTCGATGATCTTCTCAGCTTTGAGCTCCTCTATGAGATGCTCAGCGACAAGCTTTCCAACGTGCCCGACCCCGGGCAGGCCCTCCACCAGAATGGGGCTATCAAGAGATACTTCCTTGAGCCTTCGAACAAGAGTCTTCTTCATGTTTTTCCCTCTTCACGCCCGCTTTCGGAGAACAGAGCACGCCGGTACCTGCCGTACCGGTCCTCAGGCGAGAACCTGGCCGGCTTCGTGCCGCTTGTGCGGGATCCACATCTCGGGCAGGTCTCCTTGAGGGTGTAGAGCCTGCACCGCTCGCATCTCAGTATCTTTGATCTGACCAATGCTAGGCCTCTCTCACGAATGCGCCCTCTCCACCGTGCTGCTCAATGTACTTTATCGCAGCCTGTGCCGACTTTTTCAGGGCAGCCTCAGCATGCTTGTAATCGGGGGCGATCACCTTTATCCTGTACCTCGGCGCGCCGACGTACCTTATCTCGAGCGTCGCATCCTTGTCCCGTATACGCTTTGCCTGCTTCAGAGCCTTTTTGATGATCTCCACACCATCCGGCGCGAAGGATCTAAGATCCACATATCCGGAGATCTCGACCGTCGGTATCTTGACGTTCTCCTTTGCTAGGCGGGAGATTATCTTTATGTCCTCCTCTGTGAGGCCACTCTCGGAGAGGCTCTCCTCGCCGCTCATCGCGGCCTCCTCCAGGGCCCCGTACAGGCTGCTGTAGTTTTTCATCAGCGTATCCTTGACGCGCTTCAGATCCTCCTCCCGCCCCTCATACGCCATCTGAAGCCATTTCCAGGCCTTGAGGTCGGCCTTCCAAGCCTGGATCTTCTCCCTCCGCTGGTGCTCGTTGACGTCCTTCAGGGAGAGATCGATGTGATGCTTCGATTTATCGACATTCAGGACCTTGCAGACGATCTTCTGCCCCTCCCTGACGTGATCGCGGATGTACTTGATCCAGCCGCTCGCCACCTCTGAGATGTGGATGAATCCCTTTCTATCGACATACTCATCCAGCGTGACGAACGCACCAAAATCCAGGACCTGATCAACGGTGCATACAACCAGATCCCCAGGCTCCGGCCAACCTTCGCGCTGCATTCAGATCACTCTAAGACCTCGAGAACCTCTGTCTTGATGTCAGCCTTGCCGCCTCTCGGCTCAGCAAGCGTCCTTCCGCAGACTAGGCACTTCACCACAGTGGCCGCCCTGCTGAATATCACCTGCACGTTCTCGCAGTCGTTGCACTTGACCCTGAGAAACTTCGACAGACTCATCCCTCCACAAGCTCGAATCTTCCGAGGCGTATTCCCTTCCTGTTATGAGCCTTCTTGCACAGGCCGCACCTGTATCTGAGGTTGACCCTCTTGGTCGGCTTGTCGCCGCCAGGCACCTTTGAGAACTTGCCCTGGTTGCCCGTACCATTCGCCCTGGCCTTCTGCCTCGCGATACGCGTCATGGAGCGCGCCTGTCCCCTTCTGACCCTCTCCACAGTATGGGTTGTGTGCTTGTTGCAGAAAGGACAGTGAGCCTCAATCTCCTTTGGCATCTTCATGATTCATCCTCACTTCCACAGCAATCTTTTTGCTACACAGGTTCCTCGCATGGATCTCCGGGAGCATAACAACATCATCTTTCCTCAGAGCATACCGCTTCCCGTCGACCCCTACAAACATCGGGACTGTCTCCAGCAACCTCACAGCGATGTATTCCTTGGCTATATCTTTTTTGCCCGTTAAAGGTCTTTCGGTGCCGGGACGCGCGAGATGCGAGAGTATGTTCTCCCTGCATCTTGTCAGCGCCTCCAGTATGGTCTTGTAGAGCTCGACCTCCTCCTCTGTCATGCCGTCCGGGGGCTTTGAAGGCGTCGAGGAGCTGGCCTGCATCATCGCCTTCTTTGCTATCTTTTTTATCCTGAGATCTATGAGCTTGCTGATGCTCTTCCTGCTGGACTTCAGCTCATCCTCTATTATCTGAGCCTCCACGCTGAAGTGGTCCTCGAGCTTCTCCAGATCCTTCTCGAGAGACGCTATGTGCTCTCCAGCAATCCTGTAGAAATCGCCCTCGAGATGCTGGAGCTCTGCCGACCGTCTCTCTCCCCTCAGGAGGTTTGCCAGGTCAAGCTCCATGATAACCCGCATTAGTTCTCTCAGACCAGCACTTAACCTTTATCAGCCCAGCTCACCGAGACCTCTTGCCATGAGGAAGACAGCGGCATACTCCGGAATCTCTGTATTTCCCTCGATGAGATCGAAGCGCTCGCCCATCAGCTCCAGGGTTGCAGGGCGGATGATCCTCACGGAAACAGGATCATCTCCGAAGACGACCGCATCATTCAGCGGGTCAAACGCGCGCAGCGAATCGATGCTCAGCTTCGTGACCCTGAGACCCGTGCCGCCATGCAGGCTCTCCGGGAAACGTATGAGACGGTGCACATCTGCTGTCACAGGCTCATCTGTCTCGCCGCTCAGAGCGCGAACAGACTCCTCCATGAGGTAAGGTATTATCAGCTTCCATATACCTGAGGCGTGCTTGAAGAAGTCGAGGTTTCCGGCGCGGATGCTCTTTATCGCGTTCTCCTCTCTGATCTGCGAGAGGAACAGCCTGGCCTTCTGAGATCCTATACCCTTCACGTTTTTCAACAAACTCAGCGCCTCCTCATCATCAAGCTCTCTGAGATGCACGACCATCGACTCGATCGCTTTGTTGATCCTTCCGCCCCACCCAGGAGTGTCGGATGCAGGCCCACGCAGGGATCTCGCCCTCTCGACTCCGGCGTCACCATCGACATCGATCTTGTGGATGAACCTCTCCGGATCCAGGCCTCTTCCTGTGAGGTAATCCACGATCTCGCGCCTGGCATCGCTTTTCATCTTTAAGACCGAACCATCGCGGACGTGTATGTGGTAGCCCCTGCCTCCGGAGAAGACCACACTTATCGTCCTCTCATCAAAACCGAAATCGCCCAGCAGGAACTCCAGGAGCTTCATGGTCTCTCTTTTAACACGCTCCAGCATCTCCCCGTAGTCTCTTCTCCCAGAGTCCCTGTACTCTGCGAGGTGATCAGCATCCAGATCGAAGATCAGATCCGCGCCCCTCCAGATCTTCTCCTTCATCGTGGGAGCATCCGGCTTTAGGTAGTACGCAGCTGAGTGATATACATGTGCAGGCACAGTGCTCCTGATGTAATCGACCAGCTCCTTCCTGCTGCTGAAAGACCTGTGCCGCCGCATCCCAGGCATGTCGTAGAATATGAACCCCCATTCCCTGGCCTCCATTCCAGGCGGAGCATCCATCGATGCTGTAAGATAGTATTCCCTGAACCTGGCGCGCAGGTAGCTTGCGGTCCTGCTCTCCAAATCACCACCTCAGCAGATGCCACTCAGTATAGCTCTGGCCTTCTGTCCTCCCAGCATGTGATGGATCTCCTCAAGCGATCCCTCTCCCCCGGATCGATATCCGCGATTATGACACATTCCTCATCGTCTGCCTCTGCAAGCACCTCACCTCCGGGTCCAACTATCATGCTCGATCCTCCTGCTGATCCGCAGGCGTTGCACGCGATATGGTGTATCTGGTTCTCTATAGCTCGCGCGATAACGAGAGACCTCCAGTGGTGGATCCTCTCAGCAGGGAACTGAGCGATCGTGACAAGCAGATCCGCTCCCGATTCGCAGAGCTTTCGGGCGACCTCAGGGAACCTCATGTCGTAACAGATCTCGAGCCCGATCGATAATCCGGAGATCTTCACAGGCGCGATGATCCCCCCGGGAATGAAGTGCTTCTTCTCGTCACCAAATGGATGCGTCTTGGAGTAAAACCCCATCTCAGCTCCGGCCAGGCAGAAACCCATATTGTGGGTCCCGCGGTCCGATGATGACATGATGGAGCCCACAAAGATCGCGCCTGAATCGACGGACAGTGCTCTGAAGGGTATCAGCGATGGATACGGATATCTCTCCGGCTCTATATCGTAGCAGAAGCCCGTGAGGAACAGCTCTGGAAGGACTATGATATCAGCGCCACTGTCGGCTGCATCAGATGACAGCTGTAGAGCTCGCCTCTTGTTATTGAACACATCACACTCTCTCACGGAGAGCTGCACGCAGGCAGCACGCATGAGTGCTCATACTCGCTCCATGTATATAGAGCAAGGGTAGCCAAGGACGCAATTCTCTGTCTATAGTGTTAAGTCCAGGGTAGCGGAGGCTTCATCGCAAAGTTCATCGCGCTGCTGGTTAACACAGAGCATGCAGAACCGCTTTTCTACGGATAGGCTTTTAGCTGAGGCATGCCAAGAGAGCTCAGGTGAATCCAGATGGAAGAATACCCGACGGCCGTTGTAGCTGACAGGGAGGTCCCCTACGATCCGGAACAGCTCAGGAGGATCCGGGAGCATCCGTGCTTCAGCGAGAAGGCATGCCATGCCTTCGGGAGGATGCATCTTCCGGTCGCTCCGAAGTGCAACATTCAGTGCAAGTACTGCATAAGAGATTTTGATTGCGTTAACGAATCGAGACCAGGTGTGACGAGCAGGGTTCTGACCCCGCAGGAGGCGCTGGAGCGTGTCGATGAGGTTCTCTCTAAATATCATTATATAAAGGTCGTGGCTGTCGCAGGACCCGGGGAACCTCTCGCAAACGAGGAGACCTTCGAGACGCTGAGGCTCGTCGGGGAGAAGTACCCGCATCTCATACTCTGCATAAGCACGAACGGCCTCCTACTTCCGGACAGGATCGAGGATCTCGACCGTATCGGGGTGACAAACATCACTGTAACGCTGAACGCGGTCGATCCAGCGATTGGGGAGCAGATATACGATTACGTCATCTACAAGGGAAAGCGGTATGAGGGGCTGGAGGCCGCGAAGATCCTGCTCGAGAACCAGCTCAGGGGGATCGAGGAGGCTGTGCGACGGAAGAAGATAGTCAAGGTGAACACAGTCCTGATCCCGGGAATAAACGACAGGCATGTCTTTGATATCGCGAGAAAGATAAAGTCGATGGGTGTGTTCATTCACAACGTGATGCCGCTCATACCCCAGTACAAGTTCGCTCACATTAAGCCTCCAACGCCGGAGGAGAAGAGGGCGATACAGGATGAGCTGAACAAGATAATAAAGCAGATGCGCCACTGCAGGCAGTGCAGGTCTGATGCAATCGGCCGGCTGGGATGCGACATACAGCAGGAGCTCGAGAAGGGCAAAAAGATATCCTGAGATGCTCTCATCCGCCTGGCGTCCGCCGGACACATTCACCAGGGCGCATGGCCGGAGAGCTACCGATGCAGCAATCAAATGAGCGTTCTAGGATTCTGCATCACGCGCGGCACGCACCCTGGCCAGGCGCTCCTTTGCTGCGGCGACCCTCCCCTTGACGCTGTTCTCATTTACAGCACACCTGTTGCACTCCCCGGATGAGTTCTGCTCTGCAGATGTCTCTGTCGTGTTCTCGCACCTCCCCTCGGTTATCACTATTATACCATCCCCGTATGAGAGGTTGTAGAGCAAAAGCGATGGAATGCTTGATGGCGCGAGGTACCTGAAACGCACCACTCCCCGGATGCTCTCGTTGGCGCTCAGCGTTTTTGGTTCAAATCCATCAGTCGCCCTGTAGCCCCAGCCCCACTGGTCCACGAGGGTATAGTTCTCAGGGGAGACCTTCAGAGGAGATGTGGAGTTGTTTCTTACAGATACATCTATATCCAGCACCTTCCGGCTGTAATCAAGCCTGGATCCAACGATGCCATAGTATGTGACCGTGATGTTCTCATCCGAGTAGTTCAGCGGCTCTCCGAAATCCACCTTGAACACCTCCCCGATTCCGGAATCCACCACCAGGCTCTTCGGGATCGCCTCTCTGGGAACTGCGAATGCGAGAAGCTCCCGTCCCGGAGAGATTGGCCTGCTTGATGCCGCATCTCTGATATAGCTCCTGTCGTTTCCGTCGATCAGAACATACCTGACGCGGGGAAGCACCGCATAGCTCCCGTTGCTCCATCTCAGGCCCGCATCCAGGTACAGAACCATCCTGTCAGCATCGTAAGAGCCTCCCTGATACAGAGGCCCCTTGAACATGTCGAAGACGGTGCAGCAGAGCGCTCCGTTGCCACCCGTCACAGGCAGTCCGGATGCGGAATTCAACACAGAGAGCATCAGTATGAGCATGACCCCCAGGGCTGCTGTTCGTATCATCTCAGCCACCACAGGTTTTATGAATTACTTCCAAGATATATTGTAACAATATATTTACTTTTCCGGTGGGCTGCAGGAGAGCCGCAGCTCGCCTGGCTTAAATCAGAAGGAGGCAGGAGAGCATCACACAGCCGCTGGAAGCAGCTTCCTGAGCTCCTCGCGCACGATTCTTCTGATCGCCTCCTCCGAGAGCGCGTGGTTGTTCTGAGTATTGTTATCCTGTACCGGTCGGTTCTCAGGCAGATCCTCAAATATCCTGAGCTCATTCACAAAGAATGGCTTCTCTCCCTTCCTGAGCCTGGACTTCGCCGCGTTCAGCTCTATAACCAGGCGATCGAAGTACCTGCTCAGAGCCTCTGTAGTCAGATATGTCAGGCTCTGATCATCGCTCTGCTTCATGTGAATAAGCTCTTGCCTGTTCTCCTCTATGTAATTCAGGGCGAATGATACCACCCTGTGCATCCTTTTTTCAAACGGCCCGCTGCAGCCTGAGCCATACGGGTTTCTCAGCAGTATCAGAACCTCGCTCTCCCTGTTTTCTCCTAGCTTCCTCCATGTGAATATATGGTTCGTATCGAGTCCGGTGATGCTCTTTACAGACGACTCCAGCTTCTCAGCGGAGAGGTATCCTCTCGAGAAGACGAACGCCCTGTCTGCCATTGAAGGATCGCATGGGAAAAGCGGGCCGCATCCATCATTCTGCACGCTTCCTGTGAGAGCCTTTGAGACCAGCTCCTCTTCAACGGATTTCTTGCTGTTCAACGATGCGTAGCATGGAACCATGACAGGGGGCCTGTTCAGGCCCTCAGTGAAGTTCTGCGCCAGGGAGAGAGACGGTGGGTCCTCCTGTGGAAATGCGCGGTCTGCCAGGAATGGTTTCATTACCTTAAATATGTAATTATTTATACTTGTGTAGTCCTGTTTGAACCTCTCAACGAGGATCTGGTTATCCACGAGAATCAGTGCATCAACGCCCTCTTTTGCGCTTTTGGTGAGCAGATCGTACATGGAGATCGTTGCGCCGAGATCTCTCCGCGCCTCCTTCGACTGCTGCTCCCTGTCTGCCTCATCACCCTGCTCTGTGAGAACGCCAAGTACGAAGACCGGGTAGTCCTGGCTACCTCCGGATCTTATGTAGCGCAGGATCGGATTTATGAACCCCGTTCCGGTGCCGCCGCCCAGAGATACTATGAAAAGTATGTTATCGCATCTGCCCCCGCTGAGGGTTGTGAATCCCTTTATGGCATTCCAGGCGTTCTCGAGGATGGGATTGTCCTCCCCGAACTCCTCTCTGGCAACATTTCTAACCTCATCATCGTTATCGAATATCTCGAATATCGCCTTTAGGTACTGAGCCTCCCTGAAGAACCCCTGCTTCTTGACATCATATCCGTACTTGCGCATGACGAGGGAGTGCGTCTTCGATCCCACATCTATTGAGTCATGTGGTATGACATACCCCGGGTACCCTTCCCTCAGGTTCTTGAAAAAGCTCTGCTTGTTAACCGCGGCGTTGACATCTGCCTCCAGCCATACACCCTCGATTCCGCCGAACGCAACATGCACGGCATTTGTTAATTTTGACAGGATCTTTATTACATCCATGGAATTGAGAAAGACCATGAGCAGATTGCCGCCACATCCACCTATGCCAACACAGCATGATCTCATCGACTGGCCTCCACGAACTCCTTAAACACGGGGATGAAAAGCAAAATCAGGGCTGCCAGAAGCAGCAGCCAGGATAGAGTCTCAAGCGTCCTGTTCACGAAGGGATAATTGACAAAATTGTAGATTGACAGTCCTGCCGAGCCCACAAGCACAAGCACCGTGGCTGCGCACAGAGACTTCTCGTTCCTCGATATTGGGTATATTCTGTAGATCTCAGAGAGCCTCAGCCATACAGGAAAGTTTCTGCTTGCCCATAGCAGGATCGATGCCAGTGATGCAGCGATCACAGCGAAAAGGACCAATCCGTAGTTGCTGGCAATTGGAAACCCCAATCGAAGCAGCCAAGGGATCATTTTTGGAAGAAGGTAATACATGAACGCTACGAAGAACGCGACCCAGGAGGAAAAGACCATGGCAGAGAAGTTGGCTCCGTGATCTATGGACAGCAGCTCATACAGCTTATCCCTGGAGACGCTAGATGAGAGATCGGAGAGCCTCCGGTATATGCGCTCGAGGTTCATCCGGTGAATCACCAGTCCTATGAGCAGCAGGATGAGCAGCACCGCAGCCCAGATCATCTACTCCCCTCCTGGTTGCCCTTAATCTCCTTTTTCCTTCCTCTGCTGTTGCTCACGCGTTCCACGAGCACGCCGGCAGAGAGGAACATTATCAGGGGCAGGATCACATTTGCGATGCCCACTGGTGAGAGTATCGAGTAACTCACGATCTTCGGGTTTATCGGTTTGTCACCTATGAGATCCATGCTCGTCCTGCCGTTCTGATCCGGCTCTGAGTATGAGAACCTGTACGCGAATGTCTTGTTACTGTAAGATACGTCAAAGCTCGTCTCAAACGAGACCGTCTGTTTCTCAGGCGTCACTGTGATCGGCTTCGAGCCGCGGAGCTTCCACGGGCTGGACGGTGTGCTGGTGTAGAGGTACACCGTCAGCGGGAACGAGTTCTCATCCTGGCTCTTCACGTCTATGCTGAAGTTGTACCTGCCCCACCAGTAGTAGTTCTCATCCTCTGCAACCATCCTCGGGCTCTCGACGAGGAGCTTCGGGGTGGGCCTTATCTCAGGGCCATCTGCGATCTTCGTTGAGGTCACATTGATCCCATCGCCCACAGTGTAGTAGTAGCGGAATGTCTTCCCTGCATCTTCCTTTCCGAAGAAACCGTACTCGCTGTTCCTGAACCTCACCGTCCCGCTGCCACGTAGCTCCTGGGTGACGTTCATCCGCTCAGTGCTGTTATCCTCATTCAGTATGTGGAGCGTCACATTCAGAGTATCACCATCGGGATCCATGATATCAGCTACATACTCTATCGGATCGCTGTATCTCGGTCTGTACGTGACATTCGTGTAATTCACCTGCGGAGGATTGTTGATCACATCCAGCACAAGCACAGGGAAGAGCTGTGGGGATGAGATCGACCAGTTGGATGAGTACATCTTGTACAGGCTATCAGTGTATTTTATCCTGAAGCGGACCTTGCCCACCTCTTTCAGGCTGCGCAGATCTGCTATCTCTGGGAAGCTCCTGTATGTGTAATTGATACCATCCGTGGAGAAGTATTCATTTACCTGCACGATCTGGGTCTGGCTGCTGACCTTCCTGAAATCCTCCCCTGGCGCGGCCATCTCGAGGTCTATGTAAATAGGCCGTCTTATCTCAAGCTCGTTCTCATTTGTCACATACGCCTGTATCTCCAAGGGATCGCTCCTGCGAACCGTTGTGTTTCCCCTGTAGTAGATGAGCACCGCAGGAAGCTTGTACTCTCCGGGAGGCGTGTACTCCTTCCAGAGCAAAGTCTGGAGATACTCAAACCTCTTCGGATTCTGCTTCTTCCCCTGCTCGAGCGCCTTTATTATCTTCTCCATATCTGTCTGCCTGTGGCTGCTCCCGCCTCCTCCGCCCCCTTCAGATGGGGTGGGAGGGGGAATGTCTATTACCGGACCTTCCGCAAATGCTGATACCAAAAACATGATGAGAACGATGAAGAGCAGAGCGAATCTCCCGTGTATCATTAACCTATCTCCTCACGTCGAACTGGACGCTTTTATACCAGGGGAGGTTGTTCCACGATAGCTCAGTCCAATTACCTGGTGTGTTGTAATTATGGAGGAGCCCTGAGCGTATCCAAGTTTTTCCGTCATGTGTGTAGACTAGCTCGACGTCAATCGGCCTCAGAGCTTTGACCCAGACTTTGTAGTTGAATCTGTCCGTGTTGCCTATCTTGCTATATGTCATGTCTTTAAAGCCAACATCGAACTCAGGCCCGAGAAACTCACCGAGCACATTGTTGTCGAGAACGAACCTGTACATGGCTGTTCCAAGGAGACTTGCATCATTGACATCGAATGTGACGTTCCTCCACACAAGTGTGCTGTTGGAGCCCGTGTATGTCACCATCCCCCTGGAGACCCAGAGGTCAGATTCCGGAGGCTTTATCTGAAGCTCCAGATCGCATCTCGGTTTAGTGGTCTCGATCTCTGCTGTGTAGGTGTATGATGTGTAGGCGCTGCCCCTCTCTGGCGATACAGTCGTGTTCTTCACCCACACCACAACCAAATCAGGACCCGCGTAGTATCTTCCGATCATGTCCTTTGTTGTGGCGAAGGGGGACTCTGCATCGATGTAGTGGAAACCGTAGTAGTGCTGAGACGATCCATATGCTTCAGGCGTCGCTGTAACACGCACATCATCCCACTCCAGCCTCTCCCAGGTGGAGACGTTCCTGTACGTCCGCCTTCCCGCTGAAACGAAGCTCTTCGATCCGACATCCCACACATTCAGCGAGACCTCTATCTCCTTGGATGAGTTGACCTCGAGAGCGTACCTGAACGGGGTGTCAGAGAGCCCTCTATCCGGAGAGAGGCTCGCGTTTCTGAACTCGACCGAGACAGGCCAGAAGGGGCCGTCGAAGGTCTTCTCCTTTCTCCCCACAAATCTGTAGTAGGCAGAGCTGAAGTCGAAGTCCAGGGACACGTTCTGCCATCTCAGCACCCTCCAGCTCCCAGGTGTGGTGTACTCCTGTGTTCCCACGGGCGTCCAGGGACCGTTCTTCGATGGAGCGACCTCAAGCGTTATGTTGTCAGGTGCCGTGGAGAAGACGCTCACCTCGTATGTGTAGAGGTCCTCCCTGGTGCCCTTTCGTGGGGTCACAGAGGCGTCCCTGAACTCCTCGAAGACCTTCACCAGCGTCGGATGGCCGGTGTAGTCCTCCCTGACCACCGGCTTCTCAAAGGGGTCAAGCGATGTGACTGTTGCCTTGTACCATGTCCTGTCCCATATGCTCGTGTCGTTTTTGTCCGATAACCATCTCCCGAAATCGCCCTTTCTGAGATCCGGAGACTGGAAGTTGACCTCGAATCTGAGCACGCCCGTGGCACCTGGATTCAGATTCAGCTTCTCCGTGAAGCTCTTCGAGATCGAGGTATCAGATGAATCCGGACCGACCGTGAGCTCCACGGTGTACATCATCGAGTTCTTCGCGCCGGAGAGCTCCACAACGTAGACCAGGCTCTTGCCGACATCCAGAGGCTCTCTGGGCGTGCCCTCCTGAGAGAAGTAGATCGATGCATCTATTCCACGGGAAGATGTGATGGCAAACACAAGCAGTATGAGACACAGCAATCTTCTCAATCACCTAACCCCCATGCCCACACACTCACCCGACCGCTATGATTCGCATCTGCACTCGCTGCCCCTATCCGAGGGCCTGCTCTCACATCCCTTACACGATAATAACATTTAAAGCCTTCTGCAGGTGATGGATCGCGATTGTCACTCTCATGTATTCAGAAACCCATGCAGGCGTGAATATCAGGAGAAACAAATAAAAACCGCGCCAAGCAATCCATTGCGGTACAAGTGATTCTGTAGCGCCTATAGAATAAAACTGCCGGGAATCGATCCCGGCCTCAGGAACGTCTCGTGTACAGATATATCGCCATCAGGGAGAGCACACCCAGCAGCACCTCGAATCCGGGCTGTGTCCTCTTACCCGCCGGTGCCTCTGGTGTCTCGCTCGCCTCTCTGCTCTGCTGCGTCTGTTCAGCCACTGCTGACGTCTTGCATGGCGCTCCGCAGGTTATCCACATTCTGCCCTCTGCAAGTGGCAGCTCGTAGTGCTGCCTCCGCGGTGCTGCGCATGATAGCGCCGGCCAGTCGAAGTCCACTCTGGAGTAAGGCGTGCTGGAGCTGATGTTGCCGCCGAATCCGGATCTCCTCTCCGCGACATCCACAGGCAGCTTCATCTGTACCGATGTGTCGATCGTGGCGCTCCACCGCTCTCCGGTGTTCAGGGTCCCGATGTTCCATCTGAGCGTCGTCGAGCCATCTCTGTTATGGGTAACCGCAGATGGCACTGGATCGGCGCCGGTGTACCTGAGATACGGGTAAAGCGTCTCGGTGAGTGTGACGTTGTTGACCCACGGCCCCTGTGCGCATCCACCCATCCTCTCCAGCACCGTAGATAGTAGGTTCCCGGCGGTGAGGCTCTCCGGCGCCGCTGTGCCACGCTGCAGGGGATCGCCGTACATCGCAATCTCAGTCAGGTCCTTCAGCTCCAGAGGATAACCGTTCAGATCTGTGCCGATGTAGAACGGGAAGATGCCCTCGAACCCTCCGCGGATCAGTGTGCTGTTCCTTGGGATCGTATAAAGCACGCTGGATTTCGAAATCCCCTTGAACTCGCTGCGGCATGTTATGAATATTATGAACCGCCGGCTGTCACAGCTCAGCGGATCGTCCGCCTGCGAATTTATGCGGCTGTGCATGATACGCATCGCTTTCTGCAGCCCTGCCTCGTAGAACGTAAGATCCGTCTCCTTGCATGTGCGTTCGTTGTACTCCTGGATCGTCGCCGCTATTCTTGGATCTCCGATCGTGAGCCACTGCGGGTCAAGTGTTGTAATCCTGTCGTAATCATCAGTAACATTCAGGTCGTCCCAGCTCACGATGGCGATCCTCGCATTCCTGAGCTCAGGAGTGCTCGCTGCCGCATTGAGCATCTCATAAAGCGCATCCTGCATGATCTCGAAGTTCGCTCTGCCGCTGCTATCGCGATCCCTCATGCTACCGGATTTGTCTATGGCAAAAAGGATATCCGCGTTGCATGATCTCTCTGGTGTATCAAGCGTTATCCTCAGCCTCGGGCAGTCAGGGCAGGGTGCATTTCCGTTCGGCAGGACTTCTTTGCTCACGCTCAGCACGCTGATGTTCTGTACCACAGATGCATTGCTTCCGCCGATGCCGCTGCCCTCCAGGCTGAACGATCCGGGCGGGCTGACCCTCAGGGTCGCGGGAGGAATTGCAACCGCTGAGCGTGTGTTGTCGCATTCGGTGTAGCTGACCGCTGTATCGGGAGCTGTGCCGAGGACGAACGTGCCGGGATCCGGCGAGCTCACATCAAATGAGAGGGTCCTGCTCTGGTTTGCCAGAACCGTCCCGATCTGCCAGGTCAGAACAGTCAAGTCACCCTCCTTCCTCAGGGATGCCACAGGCTGTGTTCCAGTGTACGGGGAGAGATTCACACTCAGGGACGATGGCAGCACATAGCTTACAATCACATCCCTCGCCGCGATGCCGGTGATGCTGCTCCTGATCCTCTGGTATATTCCGGCCAGAGCGCTCGCATCGGGTGCGCTGTAGAACTCCCCACCGGTGCTGTGTGCGATCTCCGTGAGGTTTCTCGCATCAGCATCAGGACCGAGAGCTATGGTGAAGACCATGATCCCCTTCGCTCTGGCCTCATCCACAGGAGATCCCGGAATGCCGGGAGGTGTGTAATGGCCACCATCTGTGCTGATGCCATCTGTGAGAAGCACTATCACCTTTGATCCGCTGCTCTCCGAGAGCAGATCGATCGCAGACTCCAGGCCTGTATCCAGAGATGTATATCCATCAGCACCGATGCTCTCTATCGACGATTCGATATCTCTGAGGTTGTTCGTGAGCGGCCAGGATACTGCTGATGTGTTCCAGCTGACTACACCGACCCTGTCCATGCTCAGATCCAGGCCTGAGACGAACTCCCTGGCAGCAGATTTTCTCAGATCATGAGGATCGCTTGTCGTCATGCTGCCAGAGCTGTCTATCGAGAGAACAACATCTATCGGACTGGCGCAGGGCGCCTCCCCTCCTTTGAGGGTTATGCTCACAGTGGTGGTCTCAGAGGGGGAAATGACATTCCTGCTCAGATGCTGTTCAGCATTCACCGCTGAACCCAATGCCCCGTCAGTCAGGACTAAAACAAGGATCACCAAAACGACCTTCCGTCTGATGATTTTACCTCCTACATCTCAACTGTATGCAAAAATATCATCTCAAACTATTTTATCCTATCCACACTCTAAAAATATCTTTTTATATATTCACATCAGTATCTCTGCCAACATCCTTTTATCCTACCCTTTACGTCCTCAGGCTCATGAATGGATGCAGGAGATTTGCAGCTGCGCTGCTTCTCATCCTCTCGCTACAGTGCGCCATGGCAGAGATCCAGGGAAACGTGAGCTCTGGGGATAGATTCCAGAGCGTCAGCGGGGATTTTGGCAGGGCATGGCTGATGAGCAACGTAAACACGACAAGCAATGTGACCCTGAGCAATGACCTCTGGAGCTGGGGTGGTGTGCCAAGGGGATGGAAGATCGTCAACGGCGTGCTCGTGAGGGACATGAACTCGACTCAGATGCAGATCGGCTCAGACTGGCTGGGGAGCACATCAGACAGCCTGTACACGATGGCGTACAACGAAAGCAGCTGGGTCCCACCATTCTGACATCAGAGGCTGGTTTGATGGAATCATGGGATCTGGTTGGCATCGCAGCGGGATCCCTCACGATGTTCGGTTTTTACCCTCAGATAATCAAGATGTACAGGACCAAGCTCGTCGGAGATCTGAGCCTGCCGATGCTTCTGCAGTACACAACAGGCATCTTCCTGTGGCTGCTCTATGGGATATATCTTAAGAACAGCATCCTCATAGTATCAAATGCAGTGTCGCTGGCAAGCTTTTTATGCGGAATTGCGCTATATTTAAAATATAATAATAAGAGTCGTGGGATGCCGGGAAAGAGATGATCGTGTCCTGGAAGCGCTCTCAGCAATCCACGGTGCAGCTTTTCTGCCTCCATCACGCGGACGATGTGTACTCGAATAGCTGAACGATTCAGCTCTATTCGAGAGCCATGAACAAGATATCCATGAGTCCGGCTGGACTGGTGATGCGGATTTCAATGATGCAAGTACAAAACCCAAGCGAACGATCTGGCGCTGTTATTCATGCTCGTCCTCAAAGTCACCCTTCGTCTGCCGGCAGTTTTAAATATAATGTACTATTAAGTTCAACAATGTACTTTGTTATACATCAAACTGGTGGCGTGATTTATGGGTGAGATATCCTGCGAGGTCAGGTTCGGCAGATACGGTGGCAGGTTCGTTCCCGAGACTCTTGTGCAGCCGCTCGCCGAGCTTGCAGAGGCGTTCGAGAGGCTCCGGGCGGATCCGGGGTTTCTGGGGGAGCTCTCGGGGCTCATGAGAAATTTCGCCGGCAGACCGACTCCTCTCTACAGAGCTGAGAATCTCAGCAGAGCTCTTGGAAGGACTGTGTACCTGAAAAGGGAGGACCTGCTCCACGGCGGGGCGCACAAGATCAACAACACCCTCGGGCAGGGCCTTCTGGCTAAATACATGAAGAAGAAAAGACTGATCGCCGAGACTGGCGCCGGCCAGCACGGAGTCGCCACAGCGATCGTGGGCGCCCTTCTGGGATTTGAGACGGAGATATACATGGGCGAGGTGGATATCGAGCGGCAGCGCATGAATGTCTTCAGGATGGAGCTTCTGGGCGCCAGGGTGATACCTGTGAGATCCGGCTCTAGAACGCTGAAGGATGCAATAAACGAGGCGCTCAGGGACTGGGCTGCCAGCTACGAGAGCACGCACTATCTGCTCGGAACCGTCGCCGGTCCTCACCCGTATCCATCGATGGTGCGGGAGTTCCAGAGGGTCATAGGTGATGAGACTAGATCGCAGATCCTCGCAGAGGAGAAGCGGCTTCCGGACTCGATCGTCGCATGCGTCGGCGGAGGATCGAATGCGATGGGAATATTCACGCCGTTTCTGATGGATGACGTGCGGCTCATTGCAGTCGAGGCTGGTGGGAAAGGCCCCTCCGTGGGGGCTCGGAGCGCGGAGCACGGGGCATCGCTCGGACTGGGGGAGCCAGGGGTGCTTCACGGGGCCATGACAAAGGTGCTGCAGGATCCCTACGGCCAGATTCTGGAGTCGTACTCGATAGCTGCGGGCCTGGACTATCCGGGGGTGGGGCCTGAGCTCGCTCATCTTGCGGAGACGGGAAGGGTCAAGACGGTGATGGCATGCGATGAAACCGCGATCGTGGGGTTCAAAACTCTATCAAAGCTGGAGGGCATAATACCGGCTCTCGAATCTGCCCATGCTGTCGGATATGCGATAGAGCACCCTGAGATGCTGGGGGAGCTGAGCGTGATAAACATCTCCGGCAGAGGCGACAAGGATCTCCACACGGTGATGGCATATGAATCTGTCTGATACGTTCAGGAGATGCAAACCCCTCATAGTCTACATCTGCTCTGGAGATCCGTCGCCGGATCAGACCGTGGAGATCGCAGAGAGAATAATACGCGCAGGTGCCGATGTGCTTGAGCTCGGCCTCCCTCACTCGGATCCGATCGCTGACGGTCCGGTGATACAGGCTGCATCCCAGAGGGCAATAGCATCTGGCATGAACACAGACCTGTACTTCGATACCGCATCAAGAATTGAGGGCGTGCCAAAGGTATTCATGGGATACTACAACATGGTTTACCGGCGTGGCCTTGAGAGGTTTGTGTCTGACTGCAGGGCCTCCGGGATATGCGGGATGATTGTGCCAGATCTGCCGATGGAGGAATCGGGTCCCCTCAGAGAGGTGGCGAGCCGCCATGGCATAGATCTCATAAACATGATAGCTCCGAACACCCCTGATGAACGCATCCGTGAGATCGTCTCTCTGAGCTCAGGTTTTGTGTACCTCGTCGCCAGGGCAGGGGTCACAGGCGCGCGCGCCGATCTCCAGGAGTCGACAAAGCATCTGATTGACAGGGTTCCTCCCGTCATTCCAAGAGCCGTTGGCTTTGGGGTCTCGAGGCCGGAGCATGCCGCTGAGCTCATCCGCGCCGGCGCAGACGGCGTCATAGTCGGATCCGCGTGTGTTGATCTTATCGGGAGAAACGAGCTCGATCAGCTCGAGGATCTCATAAGACGGATGAAAAGAGCGATGACCGAGGCAAGAGTTAAGTCCACTCCCGCCATTCAACGTTCATGAGCCGATTCACGAGACGCACAGTCGATGCACTGAGATCTGGATGTGATGTTGTGATTGTCGCATTCGGCGACTCGATCACAGCGGGGTATGCGGTGAGGCATGGCTTTCCGTACTTCTGGAAGCAGGCGCTTCAGGAGAGGTACCCTGACGCCAGGATAGAGATGCACAACGAGGGCGTCTCGGGGGATACGAGCAGGGACGGACTGGCACGGCTGGAGCTCTCGGTTCTCTACCACAGGCCTGATCTGGTCACGATAAACTTCGGCATCAACGACGCGGCCTACGGAATATCTTTGGATGAGTTCAGATCGAACATCTCGAGGATGGTGGATATCATACTCTCAGAGTGCCGCAGCGAGATAATCCTCCTGAGCTCACAGCCTCTGCTCACTCCGTATTATGATAAGCTCGTGCTCGATTACTACCGTGCCATGGGTGAGATCGCAGCCGCGATGGGTGTGGGGTTTGTGGATGTCCATGCGGCCTGGATGGAGCGCGTGAGATCCGGCATGCCTCTCGACTCGCTTGTGATTCCCGGACTCGATCACCCCAACGAGGACGGATACAGAATAATAGCAGAGGAGCTCATGAAGCTCTTCTGATCGCATGTCCTGTGCTCAGCCCAGCCAGACTCATGGGATATCCCGCACACGGCTCTCTAATCCAGCAGGATCATTCAGCTGTTCGAGCGCACGACCGATCCACCGGAGGCATCAGGAAACGGGCTTGGGACCGGTGCGCCGTCGGGCAGGTCCCAGGCATCCTGCGCGGCGAACGGAAAGGTTTATCTCTTTTTATAGGCCACCAATTACCTCCAGTTCTGAATGGAGTTCTGAAGATGGGTTCCGAGATACCCGGTTCTGTAGAGGTGACCGAGCTCCTGCTTACGGCAGAGATATACAACAGGTTCGAGAGTCTCACAGAGGATGACCTGCCCTCAAGGATAAGAAAGCACTACTTCGACCCGGAGCACAGGGGAGTGAGACGCCCCATATACGTCACCATCTCTGATGTCGAGAAGATCTACAGCATAGAGGACGTGAGGAGCATCGCGAAGCGCCTCCCGTTCATCGATATAGAGGAGTTCGGATCCCAGCTGAGGCTCACAGTATTCGATCTCGGTGCCAGGTGGTTCGCCAGGGAGGGCATCGAGCGGGTGAGATCGAACCCCGTACTCGCTTACTACTACGAGAACTACGATCATCTCGATGTAAGCTACGCAGAGGCGAGGCGCGCGAACAAGCCGAGGTTCGCGGACCGCGAGTGGATCGAGGCCAAGATCAAGGAGCTTCAGGAGTCGGTACAGAACTCAGAGGATATGCTGAAGCTCGTCCAGATAAGATCTCCCGAGGATATCAGAGAGCGCATCGAGGATCTTGTGCTGACCGATGAGCAGAGGGCCGAGATATCAAAGATAGAGAAGGCGATAGAGCACAGGGAATACCTTAGAAAGGTCGGGCTGAGGGAGATAGGAAAGAGCCTCTTCGTCGGATCTCCCGGCACGGGTAAGACGACGACCGCGAGGGCGATCGCAGAGTGGCTTGGCATACCGCTCATCGAGGTCCGGCTATCTATGATCACCAGCCAGTACCTGGGCGAGACATCGAAGAACATCGACAAGGTCTTCGAGCTGGCCAAGCGGCTCAGCCCCTGCGTCCTCTTTGTGGACGAGTTCGACTTCGTGGCGAAGACAAGAACCTCAGATGAGCATGGCGCTATCAAGCGGGCGGTCAACACGCTCCTCAAGGCGATCGATGAGATAAGCCTGGTCGAGGATGGGGTTCTCTTCATAGCTGCAACAAATCATCCACAGCTTCTGGATTACGCTGCGTGGCGCAGGTTCGATAAGGTCCTGGACTTCCCGCTGCCTGATGAGATGATGCGCCGCAGGATTCTGGAGAAGATACTGTCCAGGATCGATGCTGAGGTGGATATCGATGAGATCGCAGGCCTGACCGATGGTTACTCCGGCTCAGATCTGCGCCTGGTTGTCCGTGAGGCGGTGCTGAACGCACTTCTGGAGGATCGCAAAACCCTAAGGCATATAGATCTCCTGCGCGCCATAGAGGACTTCGAGCACAGGATCAGGGAGCACAGAGGCAGAGTGGCTTTATGAGAGTCGTGATGCTCGGGACCGGCGATGCGATAGGCACTCCGAAGATAGGATGCAGATGTCCAGCATGTGTCGATGCTCTCAACGGCGGAAGGAGCCGGAGGCTCAGGTTCTCGATACTTCTGGAGAGTGAAGACGGCAGGGTGCTCATCGATACGAGCCCGGATCTGAGGTGGCAGCTCATCAAGATGGGCATAAGCAAGGTGGATGCTGTCATCTGGACGCATGCGCATTACGATCACTACGCCGGCTTCGGCGACTTTCACAGGGTGCAGAACCATGTGCCTGTATACGCGACCCGCAGCACGATGGACTACATAATCAGCTATCTCTACTTCCTCAGGCCAGAGCGGCATGATGTGAAACCCCTGGAGCCATTCGAGATCGCAGGCATGGAGTTCACGCTCTTCGAGGTGAACCATCCGCCGGTCGAGACTATGGGGGTGCTGGTCTCCGATGGTGGCAAAAGGGTCGTCATAACGAGCGATACGAGCGATGCTCTCCCAGAGGAGAGCCTGGATCTCATGAGAGACGCAGATCTTTTAATCGCGGATGCAATAATGCCACCCGGATACAAGCTAAACAAGCACATGAACGCTGAGGAGGCTATGTCTCTGGCGAGGAGGGTGAAAGCTAGGCAGACGGTGCTGACGCATCTGAGCCACCTGTATCCGCCGCATGATGAGGCAGTGAAGAGATGGCCGCTCGCACATGACATGATGCCCATCACGCTGTGAAAGGAGCAGATCGCGCTGGCATCCGGGCGATGAACTTGTATCCGTGTGCATTGTTGATAACGTCCTTAGCACTTTAATGTCTTAGCAATGAATTGCACCAGCAACATTGCTGGCGAGAAGAAATGCTTTCAGCAGTTTGCTTGAAAGCTGGAGAGCGACCATGATAAGCATGCTGCTTGCGGATTCCGAGCTTGAGCTCGTTCCGAAAGAGATCGTGGGGTATCCAGCGGTGCGGCTCAACGCCAAGAAGAGGAACAAATCTCCGGCGAAGAGCCTTCTGGATGCCAGCCTCCATCACTCAGCGATGCGGGCTCTCCCCATGGGAGATCGCCGCGGTAGGCCGGATATAGTCCACATCTTCCTTCTTGTGGCGCTGGAATCTGTGCTGAACAGGATGGGCCAGCTCAGGGTCTGCATCCACACTAGGAATAACGAGATGATAACAATCGACCCAGCGACAAGAATACCAAAGAACTATCCCCGCTTCGTTGGCCTGATGGAGAGCCTCTTCGAGGCCGGGAGTGTGCCGGATAGGGAGCCGCTTCTTGTGATGCATAGGGATCGTGATATAGACGCATGCATACGCGAGATGCCTCACGAAAAGGTCGTCCTTCTATCTCCTGATGGGAGGAGGGTCAGGCTAAGTGATCATGTGAGGGGATGCGATGGCGCTCTCTTCATACTTGGTGGCTTTCCGAAGGGGGATTTCATAAGCGATGTTCGCTCCCAGGCAGACGATACGATATCGATCTACGAAGAGAGCCTGCCGGTATGGACTGTGGCATCTGAGATACTTGTAAACTACGAGAACCACGTTCTGGAGACGGAGCAATAAATTGCCATCTCCAAATCTGCTGCAAAATGCAATTGGATGTTGATGGCATGCCGCCATCACGCAGTTCTTGCAGGGTCCCTGTTAATCCTGCTCAGGTGTCTCCTTCAGAACGTCATGCACCCTCTTCAGGTCCTCGAGGAGCTTGACGCCCTTCTCTGTAGTTGTATATGTAACAGTTGAGCCCTGAGAGACCTCAAGGAGACCACGGGCGATCAGAAGATCCAGGTACGGGTTGACAGTCTTGAAGTTCAGGTTCACCTGATAGACTATGGCGGTCTTCGTGGCACCGCCAATGCATTTCTGAAGTATCTCTGATATTATGCTCAGCTTGTCTCTTTTCAGCACCATCTTCTCATATCCAGGATACGAGATCAATTTAACATTATGACTTTGAGCCCCTCTTGCTGTGGGCTTAACTCACACATGAAGACATGAGTTTACGCCCTGGAACTCTCTATCATAAATGTATCAGTCATCTCTAGCAGATGTTATATAAAGATTTTATCGCTGCTCAGACCCGCTGTTTAGTCCCGAAACCTTTGACATTATATAGGCCGGCGTTTTGGCTGTGGGGGTCGTATTAGACCGTGTACTCGCATCATTGAAAGGCTGCATGCGACGTTAGAGGCGTGCCAAAAGGATGAAAGCGTTTGAGATGCGGGTTGGTTTCGTCCAAACAACCCGACAAGGAAGGTCAACCCTCCATGTCGTGCTTTCATGGTAAACGCTGGCATACGACATTAGAGGCTGCCAAAAGGATGAAATCGCAGCACTCAGTCCAGCCGGACTCATGATCTATCTTCGGATGTGCAGATCCCAGCATCTATACACAAAACAGCATGGTGACTTCCTCTCCGGCCTGAAGGCCGGAGTTTGCGCCCTGTTTATTCTCTATCACCATTAAGGCATATCCATGTGATTCAGCAGATCGGTGATCTCAGAAAGAGAGCCTACTGCCGCTGATTGAATCTACCAAGCCCCTCCGACGATTCTACCTTATGGGCCAAGACAAAAATGGCACCGTCATTCAGAGCTTTCTTATGCGCATCCTGCATCCGTTCTCAGAGAGCTCCGTATCCAGGCTCATGCCCATCTCCCGGAATGCGGATTTCCAGTGAACCTCTGAGCATGTCCTGCAGTGCTCCTTTGCGACAAGTGACGCTCCGAGCCTTGAGAAGGCCTTTGCACCCTCGAGAATCGCACACCGCTCTCTATTTATACCCACACATCCGTCGCTCTCCACCACCTCTATCTCGGAGCCGAACATGTTCTTCTCATTCGTCGCTATCGCAACCGCCACATCCAGCGGCTCTGTGAGATCGAGCCGCTTGAATGTCGCCGCCACCTGCCTGGCGCCAAGCTCCAGGAACTCCCTGACGCCCTTCTTTCCGAGCCTCTTTCCCACGTAGCCTATACTACCGTAGTAGTTTCCGAGCCACCATCCGACAACGCGCTGCTGTATCTCCGACAAAGTCAGTAGTGGTATGTCTGTCATTTTGCTCTACCAAACTCTAGATCTTTGGATATAAGAGGACCTCGGTGAGTCTCGGTTCAACCCACATGTTGAGGATCCCGGCGATTATACAAATGCGGACAGCGTATACACAGATCTCTCGCAGAAACCCTGGCGATGCAGAATCCGAATCTGTGCGATAAATTTGTGGCAGGAGGCCTAATGGGCCTCGCCGACGATGTCCTTTCCTGCTTCCTTGCCCATCACTGTCTCCAGCTTGCAGACATCCTTGCAGACGATCGTATCCTGCTCCTGGTACTTGGTATAGGGGTTCTCCGGAATCGTCACATCGAGACCCATCGCAGCTGCCACGAGCTCCACGACATCCAGCACCTTTATTGGAGATTTAACCGAGTTCCTGCCGTCCATTATGTTGCGCCTGCAGAACGGGCACGTGCTCGCTATGATATCAGCTCCAACCTGCTCAGCATCCCTGAGCCTGTTGACGGCGCAGTCCAGCGCCAGGTCTGGAAGCCCTGCCTTCACGCCGCCTCCGGCGCCGCAGCACCTCTGGAACTCCCTGCTCCTCTCCATATCGATGAACTTCAGGCCTGGAATGGACTGAAGAACCTCTCTCGGAGCCTCGAACGACCAGTCCCTGCCGTTTATGTGCATCAGGTGGCGACCGTTGTGGCAGGGGTCGTGGTATGTGACCTTGTAATCCACTGTTCTCTTGTAATCGACCGCACCCTCCCTTATCTTGTCTCTGAGGAATACCGACAGTGGCATGTTCTTGTACGGTATGTATCCCTCATACCACCTGGGCCAGTCGATCGTCGCTGCCCTGAGACATCCAGCACATGCGTAGAGGACGGTCTCGACGCCTCTGTCCTTCAGAGCGTCTATGTTGTGAACAGCATGCTCCTTCATCACAGGCCTCTGCCCTGTCCTGACCAGCGCTGAGGCGCAGCACCACTCATCCTTGCCGAGCATGCAGAAGTCCACACCGAGCGCATTCAGAACCCTCACCGTCGCAACACCGAGCGCCTGCTGTCTGTATGCCGCTGTGCATCCTGCGAAGTAGGCGATCTTCCCCGACTCATCGACCTTGGCGTCCTTCGGGACCCAGCAGAGCCTCTCCTCCTGCTTTGCCTGATACGGGTTTCTATCGGTCTTGAGCAGCTTCGGGAAGAATGACTGCTTTCCGTATGGGCCGTTGCCTCTGGCCACTAGATTCGGCCTTATCGCCTCCCAGAGCTCCACGGTGAGTATCGCGGACTCACAGACTGTCCCACAGACGCCGCACGTGGTGCACATGTATGTGTCTTCTGTGTACCTGTTCACCTCATCCTCATGGATCGGCTTTGGACCGAAGAGCTTCGCTCTGAGACCGTACTGGCTGTCGAGCATCTCCCTGAACTTGGCGATCTTGTACATCGGGGTTATCTCAGGCCTGTCCGGCCTCACAGCGTAAGTCGGGCACCAGTTCATGCACTCCTTGCATCTCGTACAGGCGTTCAGCTCCATGAGCTGTGTTGACATCAGGAAACCTGATATGAGAGGCTTATTGTTGGGCTTGTTATCTGCCACTTTACTCGCCTCCTCTGTTTGCGAGGATCGTCATCGGCGCTGCTATGACGTGAAGGTACCTGCTCCACGGGAGTATGAATGCAAAGAGGCAGAGCGCCAGGATCGTGTGTATCAGTGCGAAGTGCGGAGCGTAAACAGGATTTGCGAAGACATTTCCTACAAGGAACGCGTTTCCGCGCATCCACTCTGCATAGAATCCAGTTATCGTTATCAGGAAAACGCCTCCGATGAGCACCACATCGTAACCTGTTGTTGCATCCCTGACCTCCTTGAGCAGGATCCTGCGAAGTATCGAGATCGTTGAGCCGAAGAGCAGCAGATACCCGAAGATGTCAAAGGGCAGCTCCATAGCCTTCTTCACCATCTCAGCCTGATGGGCCATGCCAAGAATGTTATAGTGCTCTATAATATCCATGAAAAGACCGAGACCCGAAAGCGCAGCAAGTGTCACAAATCCATAAAAGATGGCCATATGCATGACCCATCGGACCGGGCTTCTTCGCAGCGTTCTCCTGAGAAGAAGCACGTCCAGTATAAGTGTTCTTATAAAGACCCATACTCCGTCCTTGAATGCCTCATGAATCCAGGTGGCAATGAACAGCCAGAAGCTGTGGGCGAGCGGCTCTTGGTATCCTGTGGAGCCAATGCCCCACTTTTTGAAGTTGAAATACATGCCGTAGAGCCAGACCGCCAGCACAACGACTGTCAAAGCTATCACGATGGAGAAGGTGAGGCCCAGTGTGTAAAACGCCATCTGATTTCCTCCTACGCCAAATCTGTTTTACGAGCAGCCGTTATCGGCGAAATAGTTACCTGTCACTAATACTTAAACATTCCTCCAAGCGGGCTCTGATGATCCCCGGGTACAGCCAGTGATTCCAGATTGCTGCAATCAACAGCTTCAGACATCATGCAGATGCACCATTCAGGGTGTGCAGGCCTCTTTAGGGAGACTGTCAGCGCTCCGGTCTTGGGTTCGAATAACTGAGTGTGCTCGAAGGTGTCGTGTACTTGAATCAGTGAATGGAAATTCAGGTATCTGCATTCACAGGCAGAAAAGATCACAAGTCCAGCAATGCCAGATGCTGCTGGGCTCGGTGATCTGAGTACATGACCCTCTGAGGAACCAGCCTGAACCGGCATAATGCCAGATGACTCCCACATGGTCACGTGCTGATTTAAGCAGTCGCTCTTATGTATCCGGCAGCGTGGAGGCCGTGCAGGGAGGTTGCTGGAGGCACGCATTCAATCGCCACGAACGCATAGCACCGCCACTATCTCTCCGAGCAAGTTATCAGATGGATAAGAGAGTAAGCAGTATGAGTACACAGCCTGTGGCAGACCACAATAGCCGTTATTCTACAGAGGATCATGGATGAGATTAATATTACTAACATATAGATTATGATTGCACAAAATAAAGTATTTATATTATAACAACAATACACAATGCTAAAAGAAGATTGTGATGTGCATGAGACAGTTCTCAGTAAGGGTTCTTGATGAGAGGGACGCTGAGTTTGTGGAAACCCTGGTATCCGTGGGCATACCCAGAAATGTGGCTGCCATGATAACATATCTCTCCAACGTTGAGGAGGCCACATCCAGGGAGATCGAGATAGGCTCAAACCTGAGACAGCCTGAGGTCTCAGTTGCGATGAGAGTGCTCAGAGCGAACAACTGGGTTGAGGAGAGGGAGCTCAAGAAGGACGGCAAGGGCAGGCCCATGAAGGTTTACAGGCTGACCGTGAGCCTTGATGAGATCATAAAGCACTTTGAGGAGGAGAAGAAGAGAGAGGCTGCAAAAATAATGGAAAGCATACAGAGGCTGAGGGAGCTGAGCACGAAGATCAGCCCGAAAGGATCTAGCCAGCAGATACAACCCGGATGATCTCGATCTCGCCTGGAATAACCACGTCGTTAAATGGAACAGGGACCCCGTCCCTAGTGATCACCACGGTCTCCGGGTTTATGCCAAGGAGATCCAGAAGCTCATAGTACGAGGTCCCCTCAGGCAGCATGATCTGCCTCTCAGCCTCGACATCGGCGAATATCCTCACAGATACAGATATCAAAACCTCTACTCCTCACCGCCTGCGCCCTTCAGCTCATCCAGGTGTGTCTTCAGCAGCTTCTCCTCAAGGCTCTCCATCTTCTTGCCGCCCTTCCTCTCGGTCTCGCGCTTCTTGAACTTAGGCACAAGCACCACCAGAAAGTAGGATGTCATCAACTGTATTAAGTTTTATCCTTATTTTTAAGGACGGACAGGATAATGGATTTGATGTGAATTATAAAGCATATCGTTATATCTAGATTCCAATTGATTCCATGGCTCATCCCAGTGATTCAACGGATCGGTAGTCTTGCAGAAAGGCGAGGTCGAATGCTGCTGGTTGTGGTTATCAGGTCTCGCCTCTCCAACAATTTGACCGTTATGACCTTGAGAGCACTGCAACTGCATCATGCTTCCGGGCAGATCCAGGGAGAGCCTTTTTAAAATATGAGCTGCATCTTTTCACCATGGGAAGACGAGCAGAGCGTCCCATGCTGTGGATGCTGCTTCTGATAGTCGTGGTTCAGATCCTCTCGCTTGGCATGATGCCCGCGCTCTCGGCGAGCGAGGTCCGGGTATTTGAGGACCCCTCCGCGACGTCTAACGCCGTACTCTACATAGTTCTGGTGCTGATATTCACAGGATTCCTGCTCCTGGCTACTAAGCTCGGCTGGGTCTGGCTCATCTCGGGGACGATCCAGCTCTGCCTCTTCCTCAGCGTCTTTTATGTTCTCGGCGTATACCTGCCATGGCTGCTGGCATTCTCGATCTCCATTGTCCTGATGCTTGCGATGATATACTATCCGGAGTGGTACGTGGTGGACTCGCTGGGGATTCTGGTGAGCGCAGGAGTCAGCGTTCTCTTCGGGATCAGCATGGAGACCCTGCCCGTGCTCGTTCTCCTCTCCATTCTTGCTGTTTATGATGCGATATCTGTCTACAAAACAAAGCACATGGTCACGCTGGCTGAGAGCGTGATAAAGATAAGAGCGCCTCTGCTCTTCGTCATCCCGAAGAGCAGAAGCTACAGCTTCCGTATCCAGGGAGCAGATGGAAGGGGGGCGTACTTCCTGGGTCTGGGGGACGCGATAATGCCATCGGTGCTGGTCGTCTCCGCGAACTGGTCTCTACCAGCGAATCATGCCATCTTCGGCGTCACTCTGCCGGCGATCGGCGCGATGCTCGGGACATACATAGGGTTCATGGTTCTCGCGGCGACCTCGGGCGAGAAACCGCAGGCTGGACTGCCCTTCCTCAACGGCGGAGCTGTGATCGGATTCCTCACAGGATGCATGCTATCGGGCGTGCGGCCGTTCTGAGCGAGACGCAGCTGGTTCTCTGGGTTCAGAGTGGTACGGCACTGCGCTGCGGGGCCCACTGAGTCCCAGGATGTTCTCGCCGCCTCTGGAATGCTGATGCGGTGAATTCCCCTCAGGCCTGAAGACCGGAGTTGGCGGCCTGCAGATCTCCATCATCGAGGTGCAACCTGAAAGTCCACCCTGCTCCTCCTTCCCAGGAGATATGGGGCAGATGAGTAGCGCACCATGAATTTAAGACCGCTATGAAGCGCCTCTGCAGGGTCCAGGGGTTCCACGACGGAGATGTCGATATGCTCGCCGTCCATCTTCCGCACGACCTCTGATGCCATCTGGAGCCTCTCCGAGTACTTCAGATCGATTATCTCACCGCCATCGATAAAGACCGCATCCCAGATGACGATCATGGGCTGGATTGACGACCGCCTCGAGCTCCTTCTACGGTTTATCAGCCGGGTGATCTGAGCGCGACCCCCCTCTGCATGCATCTCTCCCTCGAGCATTGCAGGTCCGATCATATCTGTTTCGAGCCCGCTGACAAGATGGCTGACATCCCTCCGCCTGGTGGTGAAGAGCCTGGAGCTCTCCTCGGATACATGGAGCTGGACCCTGATGCCTCTTCTCGCATAGCAGATGTGATCCGATCCGGTAACGAAACCATGCGCAGATGTGGGCTCCACCGTAGGGATATCCATCATGACGAAAGGAATACCGGGGGCGAGCCTTATCCCATCCAGAGAACCGGAGGATGCAGCCTCAGCGACCAGCCCCATCTCCGGCAGCCTCGAGTATGCATCCCATACCTTCTCGACATCCACCCCAAAGGCTCTTGATATCGCCGTCGCGATCGTCCTCGGCCCGATACCGGATCTGAGCCCTGCTGCTGTTAGCGCTATGCACCTTCCCTCAAGCGGCTCTGAGGAGAGCAGGAGACCTGTCAGCATCGACCTGCGCCTCCCCTCAGAGCCACGCCCCTTTGACTTCATGACCCTGTTGAGCACGCTGTGGACATAGCATATGTCGAGAGATGCTTCGCCTATGCCGGTCTGGCGCCTGTGGCGGATCGCATGCTCGGCCATCTCCCCGAGGTCGCCACCCTCGATCTGGTCGGAGATCGAGAATAGTACATCCATCATCACATCCCTTCCGGTGAGCTCCCCCGGACTCCAGCTCGGCCTTATATCCCCAGTCAGGAGCCGCACCGCCGGGCATATCTCCTCTCTGGATAACGATCTCAGCAGAGATGTCAGGGCGCCGATCCTGTCTCTGCTCCTGGAACTCAGGAGCTCCGCGATTCTCCTGTATTCAGTCATAACCCTCCAGGGCGCCGGGACGGCAGAAGCGTCAGGCAGCGGGCTGGATTTACTGTCCCGACCCATCGATGGCATTCATCGTCTGAGCAGCCTCAATATCACGGCGATCCCACACACGTTTATGGCCAGTATCAGGAGAGAGCCCAGGAGCCATCTCGGAACAACCCCTGAGCTGGACTCACGCAGGTCCACAGTGGTGTCATCGGAGAGCACGATGGATCTCAGATGGCCGTTGAGATACAGATCGTAAACTCCCCGCTCCAGCCCCCGGAATGTATAGCTTGAGGATCCACTCTCTCCTGCAATAACAGAGCCGTTTCTGCGAACCTCCACGCTGCCCGGCCGCGGCAGCTCCACACGCAGGGTGTATGTCCTTCGTATGGGCAGACTCCTTCCATCGCTCATCGCCAGATCTCCCTCGATGCCGAGCAGCGCCAGAAGCGTCGGAGCGATATCAGCCTGCGACCACTTTCCGCCGAGGACAACATCGTCGACGCCAGGACCGATTGCTATCAGAGGTATCCTGAGGCTCTCCAGGCAGTTCGAGTAGTTCTCTCCGGCATGCCCACCGCGTGATCCCTTGAAGGACATGCCGTGATCCGCGGTAACAATGAGAAGCACACCCCTCTCCCTGCATGCGCGAACTAGCTCTCCCAGCCCCACATCCAGGGCCCTCACCGCCCTGATGTACTCATCGAACCCCCTGTAATGACCTGCGGAGTCGATGCCGCCGAGGTTAACGATCAGCAGAAACGGCCGGTCCAGCCTTCTCACCATGTCTGAGGCCGCATCGAGCCCCCAGCGATTGTATCTGGAGTAGCCTGAGCTGTAAAAGCGGTAGGCGTGCATCCACTCCTCCATGATCTCCCTCACATCCTCCGGCAGATCGCCTCTCGATCCCATCGTAGGATCCCCCGAGAGGGAGTTGTTCTCGAAGAAAAGAACACCATCCTGCTCCAGGAGCAAGTTCATGAAGTCGCCCCTCTGGAGCAACGCGAGGCAGATGTACCCGCTGCGTCGAGCTGCATCGAATATCGTGGCGTTATCTATTCCCACCAGGATCTCATCCGCAACCGAGCATCCTGTGACAATCGTGCTGTGCCCCGGGACGGTGGACGGCGCCGGCGCCCGGATGTCGAGAACCCTGGCGCCATCGCTGAGGTTGAACAGCACCGCCTGCTCCAGCGGTCTTCCCTCCACTGAGTACGGCATGTGCTCAGGGTAGATGTAGCTCGACCCGAGCCCATCGACGATGAGAAGAACAGCTCCCCTAGGCAGCGCTTCACCGCCCGTGTACACGCCATCACTGGCGCAGATTGCTGGAGATATGAGAAGAAAAAGTATGAGCGAAAGCATCAGAAGTCTGTCATGATCCTGTACTGATCGATCTCGCTCTTCTTCAGCTGGCTCAGGAACTGCTCCGTCATATCCCTGACATCCTTCGATCTCGTTATCGCCCTGCCGACCACGATTATGTCAGCTCCAGCCCTGAGCGCATCCCTGACGTTATCAACCCTGATCCCGCCAGCAACCGCAACCAGAAGTCTCTTCCCGAGAGATTTGATCTCAGGGATGCTCTGCCAGGCATGCTCGCTGTTCTCCATATCGATCGCCCTGTGGAGCTCAACGACATCAGGAAGCACCGAAAGGCTCCTTAGAACCTCAACAGGATCGCTCACGTTGAGCATGTCCACTATGGAGTATATGCCGGTCTTCCTGGCCTCCCTGATCGCAAGCTCTATGGTCTTCCTGGGCGCCAGTCCGGATATGACAACAGCATCAGCGGACGCATCAGCAGCGAGCCTGACCTCGAGATTCCCCGTGTCCAGGGTCTTCAGATCGAGTATGACGAACGATCCTGGCCTTGCTCTCCGCACCTCCCTCACGACCTGAACACCGTGCATCTTCACCAGCGGCGTGCCGATCTCAATCAGCACATGATCGCTTCCTGGGATCTCAGACAGAACCCTCTTCACCTCGGCGAGATCGACGATATCGAATGCTATCTGCAGGTACGGCGGATCCCAGAGCCTCATTACCCTGTAGCCCATCACAGGATGCACGGATCTGTCCTTCTCGTAGAGAACCTTATCGACATCCGGGAATCCCTCCATTGCCCTCTGTATGGCGAGCTTCGTCGCGCCGTAGTTGTATCTGTAGATCGCATCGTAGTCCTTAGCATCCGGATGAATGAACACTGATACTATTATCACCAGCTCCTCGGCACGCTCCTTTGGGATCACACCCTCCTCCACCGAGTCTGCAACTGCCTTTGCCACAGCACTCTGAGCTGGACCGAATATGATGGCTGCCTGCTCCATGTTCTTCACGGTGACCTTCGGAACTATCAGCGTCGATGGCTTTGCCGGCAGGTTCGGCCTTATGACAGATAGAAGCGGTGTATGCCCGGCTGATAGCTGCGTGAGTCCATTCGCAAACGCAATGCCCACCGGACCGTCCTTATCCCCGATAAGCAGATCGATGTGAGCTACCTCGGGCTCCTTCCCGATAAGAGCCTCTCCTACTAAAAACAATCCTACACCTCTCATCCCGATCAAGGCTGCTGACGTATTAATCTTTCCGCCTGTCTGATAAAGCATGAGATGCTGGATTCCGGTCCAGGCGGCACTCTCAGATTCCACACGCTCCACCCCGGACCTGCCTGCCATTTCAGGAGGTCTGACGGTGACAGGAGAGCTGCTCTTACCAGAATCTCTGAGATTCTACACATGAGCCTGATGGGGCGGACTCTCTGAAGAATGCTCATCTCCGCGAATTATCGGAGGTCTGGATTGAGCCGGGTTTCCGGGATCGCTGGAGGCTATTTTTCCATCAATCCGCAGTTCGACCGGATGAGCCCTGAAGAAACCTCCAGCTCTGTCTCCATGTGCTGTCAGGAGATGTCTCTCATCTGCCAGAGCATCTCCTGGACGACTCCGGTCATCGCCGCTCTCCTTCTTGCCTCACTGATGAGCATCCTTGAGACGCGCTGCTTCGTGTAGAGATCCTCCTCCCACTCCAGATCACTGTAGCCGACGTCCATCAGCATCAGCCCCTCCGGCGGTGCGGTGGGAGCGCCGTGCGGGGTCGATGGATCGAGAAGCTCCTGGATCCAGCCCGCAGGTTTCTCGCCCGTGCCGATCAGCTCGAGGGCTCCGACGATACGCCGGACCATGTTCCAGAGAAACCCATCAGCTCTTATATCGAATACTACGATCCCTCCACGCTCGTTCACATCTATGGACATAACCCTGCGAACCGTGTCCACCTTCGAAGTGGAGAAGTTCCTGAAGTCATGGGTGCCGACAAGATGCTCTGCAGCCTCTCTCACTGAGCTCAGGTCCAGATCCGGAGAGAACAGAAAGTACCTGTACTCCCTCCATAAGGCGCTCCACCTGGCGCTGAAACCGACCGGCGCGACAGCCCTGGCCCATGCCCACACATCGGATGGCAGGAAACCGTTGATCACCCTGGGATATGAAAGATGCGCGCTCTCCTCATCAATCCAGAAGTCGATGACCTGGCCGAGCGCGCTGACGCCTCTGTCTGTCCTTCCCGCATAGCAGAAGTCCCCGTTTGCAACCCCGATTCTCAGGAGAGCATCTCTTATGACGGATTCCACCGTCCGGAGACCCGGCTGCCTCTGGAATCCGTAGTAACGATCTCCGAGATACGCGATCTTCAGTGCAACCTTCATCGCATAAGAGATGGATTTGCCGCGGCGGCTATCTGCAGCCGCCTGCAGCCTGGTGCATAAAATTTTTGCTCATCTCAGCCGCTATCAGATCTCCCTCGGATCGGTGATCTCTCCTGTTATGGCGCTCGCCCCAGCGACCGCGGGTGAGCAGAGGTAGACCTTGCCCTGCGGGCTCCCCTGCCTTCCGACGAAGTTTCTGTTGGACGTTGAGAGAGAAACCTCTCCAGGACCGATCAGTCCGAAGCTTCCGCCCATGCACGGACCGCAGCATGGAGATTCGACGATCGCGCCCGCCTCCATGAACCTCTCTATGAGCCCTGCCCTGAGCGCCCTCATGTACTCCTTCCTGCTCGCGGGGATGACGATCATCCTGACGCCCCTTGCGACAGGCTCATCGTTCATCACCTCTGCAGCGAGCTTCAGGTCCTCGAACCGGCCGTTAGTGCAAGATCCCAGGAAGACCTGATCGATCTTCACATGAGAAAGCCTGCTGACGGGCACCACGTTGTCAACGCGATGGGGCATGGCCACCTGTGGCTCGAGATCGTCCACGTTCCAGTGTTTTTCTGTGAACACTGCGTCCTCATCCCCTTTAATCGGATCCTCGGTGATCCATTCCTTCAGGTATGTCATGGTCACCCTGTCAGGCTCCACGAGTCCAGCCTTCGCGCCCATCTCTATCGACATGTTGGTCATGGTCATCCGCTCTGCGACGCTCATCCTCTCGACCGCGGATCCAGCGAACTCGCATGCGAGGTAGTTCGCGCCATCCGCGCCGATATCCCCGATTATTCTGAGGATTACATCCTTTGATGTGACTCTCCTCGGCAGGCGCCCGTCTATCACAAGCCTGAGGGTCTGAGGGACCATGAACCAGAGCTTACCTGTAGCGAAGACGCTGGCCATGTCCGTCGAGCCGATGCCGGTCGCGAATGCGCCCAGCGCGCCGTAGGTGCACGTGTGGGAGTCGGTGCCGACTATCAGCTGCCCTGGAAGCACATGGCCGTTCTCAGGCATGACCTGATGGCAGATTCCGCTGAACACATCGTAGTTTATGATGCCCTGCTCCTTTGCAAATGCCCGCAGCATCTGGTGGTTCTCAGCCGCCTTTATGCTGTCTGCAGGCACCTGGTGATCGAAGAGGATCACGATCCTGGATGGGTCCCAGACCCTTGCTCCCCTGCCTGCTATCTCGTAGAAGCCCCTGACAGCAAGTGGCCCGGTTATGTCATGTATCATCGCGCGATCTATCGAGGCCATGACGAACTCGCCAGCTCTGGCCTCCCTGTTCGCGGCCCTTGAGAATATCTTCTCCGAGAGGGTTTGACCAGCCATGCTCAGGCCCATCACGCCCATGATAGATAAATCTTGACCCTGAAGCCAGTTCGAATCCCCCTGACGGCAGAGCCGCCACAAAAAGTCAGATAGCTGGCTGAGTACACTCCAGCCAGCGTCTTCCAAAGACAGTGATATCATCAGCTTGGCTTATGCCCCTGGAGAGCACAGGAGCTGGTAAATTTTGAGCCGCTACAGGATCACAGCGCCCTGTAGCGCACCTCCCTGTGATACTCGTCGAGCGCCTTTATCGTCAGCTCTCCCTTCAGGGCCTTCTCGATCGCCTCGGCTGCTGCCCTGGCCGCCTGGACAGTTGTTATGTACGGCACATGGTAGTCGACCGCGCTCCTGCGTATCTGGAAGCCGTCCTTCACAGACTGCTTTGTCGTGGGCGTGTTTATTATCAGCTTCACCTCGCCCCGCCTGATGTAATCCAGAACGTTCGGGCTGCCGTTGTAGATCTTCCTGACGCGCTCCGCAGGCACACCAGCCCTTCTCAGATACTCGGATGTTCCTTCGGTCGCTATTATCTTGAGACCTGCATTTGCAAGCCTTCTGGCCACCTCTGCCATCTCAGCCTTGTCCTCGTCCCTCACAGAGATGAAGACGATCCCATCAAGCGGCAGGCTGTTCTCAGCGCTCATCTCCGCCTTGAAGAACGAGAGGCCCATGTTGTAGTCGATCCCCATGACCTCTCCTGTGGACCTCATCTCAGGGCCGAGGAGGACGTCTGCGCCGGGGAGCTTGTCGAACGGCAGGAGAACCTCCTTGACAGCGACATACGGTATCTCAGGCTCGACATTGAGGTCCATCTCCCTCAGAGTCATTCCTGCCATCACCTTCGCAGCGATCTTCGCCAGTGGCAGCCCCACAGCCTTTGAAACGAACGGTATCGTCCTAGATGACCTGGGGTTCGCCTCGAGGACATAGACGACGCCATCCTTGTAGGCCATCTGGATGTTGATTATCCCCCTGACCTCCAGCGCCAGAGCTATGCGCCTGACGTAATCCTTCACTGTTGCGATGACATCCTCTGGAAGCGTCTGCGGCGGGATCATGCATGCGCTGTCTCCCGAGTGTATCCCCGCCTCCTCTATGTGCTCCATGATCGCTCCGATGAGAACATCACGACCGTCGCATACCGCGTCGACATCTATCTCGACAGCGTTCTGGAGGAAGTCGTCTATGAGCACAGGATGCTCATGAGACACGCGCACAGCCTCACGCATGTAGAGCTCCAGCCCGGACTCATCGTAGACGATCTCCATCGCCCTGCCGCCGAGGACGTAGCTCGGCCTGACCAAGACTGGGTAGCCGATCTCCTTCGCGACCCTCTTCGCCTCCTCAGGCGAGTATGCTATCCCCGCCCTCGGCTGCGGTATCCCAAGTGTGTTCAGGAGCCTGTTGAAGCGCTCCCTGTCCTCCGCAATGTCTATGCTGTCAGGAGATGTCCCCAGGATCACGGTCTTAAGGCCGCGCCGCTTCAGCTCTTTCTCCAGAGGGACCGCGAGGTTCACAGCAGTCTGGCCGCCGAACTGCACCATCACCCCCCAGTAGTTCTCCTTCTCGATTACGTTCATCACATCCTCGAGAGTGACCGGCTCGAAGAAGAGCTTGTCAGAGGTGTCGTAATCTGTGGAGACCGTCTCGGGGTTGTTGTTGATTATGTGCGCCTCAATCCCCATCTCCCTCAGGGCTGTGACCGCATGGACTGTGCAGTAATCGAACTCTATGCCCTGGCCTATCCTTATCGGACCCGACCCCAGGATCAGAACCTTTCTCTTATCAGATGGATTCAGCTCGCACTCCTCATCGTATGTCGAGTAGTAGTACGGAGTCGATGCCGCGAACTCCGCTGCGCACGTGTCCACCATCTTGTACGTGGGTATGATCCCCAGAGATAGCCTGTAATCCGTGACCTCCTCCCTGGTCATCCCCACAAGCTCTGCGATTCTGCTGTCCAGGAAGCCCATCTTCTTCGCGCGCCTTAGCCTGTCCGGCGTGAGACCCTTCTTCAGCTCGTCCTCCATCTCGATTATGTTCTGGATTCTCTCGATGAAGTACGGGTCGATCATGCTCAGCTGCGAGATCTCATCCACAGAGAAACCACGCCTTAGAGCCTGATATATCGCAAATAGCCTCTCATCTGTCGGCGTTCTGAGAAGCTCTCTCACATCTTCATCTGTCCACGGTGTGTACTTGCCGTTGTATCCCAGATCTATGTCTATGTCAAGAGACCTGATGGCCTTCATGAGCGCCTCCTCGTAGCTCCTGCCTATGGCCATCACCTCTCCAGTGGACTTCATCGATGTTGTGAGCGTTCTATCTGCTTTGACGAACTTGTCAAACGGCCATCTCGGGATCTTTATGACAACATAATCGACGGTCGGCTCGAAGGATGCCGGGGTCTCCTTCGTCACATCATTTCTGATCTCGTCGAGGGTGAGGCCGATGGCTATCTTGGCAGTGACACGCGCTATCGGATAGCCTGTGGCCTTTGATGCAAGAGCTGAGGATCTTGAGACGCGCGGGTTGACCTCGATAACCCTGTACTCGCCGTTTCTGACCGCGAACTGTATGTTGCATCCTCCTTCGATCCCCAGAGCCCTTATGATGTTTATCGCAGCAGATCTCAGCATCTGTATCTCATGATCCGAGAGCGTCTGTATGGGCGTGACGACTATCGACTCTCCGGTGTGAATCCCCATGGGATCCATGTTCTCCATGTTGCAGATTGTGATGCAGGTGTTGTTCGAGTCCCTCATCACCTCGTACTCCACCTCTGTCCACCCTATCACGCTCTCCTCGAGGAGCACCTGATGTATGCGGGACCTCTTCAGGCCCATCTCGCATATCCGCATCAGATCCTCGCGGGTCCTTGCGATCCCTCCGCCGCTGCCTCCAAGTGTGTACGCGGGCCTTACGATCAGAGGAAGGCCGAGCTCCTTCATCGCCTCCTCCGCCTCCTCGAGGCTTGTGACAGCAACGCTCCTGGGCACAGGCTCTCCGATGCGCTCCATCGCCTTCTTGAAGAGATCCCTGTCCTCGGCCTCCTGGATCGATCTCACCTTCGTGCCGAGCACCTCGACACCGTATCTCTCCAGAACGCCCATCTCCGCGAGCTCGCTCGTTATGTTCAGACCTGTCTGTCCGCCTATTCCAGCTATTATTCCATCAGGGCGCTCCTTCTCTATGATCTTCGCAACGATCTCCGGCACCAGGGGCTCGATGTAGACCTTGTCCGCCATATCCGGATCGGTCATTATCGTTGCCGGGTTTGAGTTGACGAGGACAACCTCCACGCCCTCCTCGCGGAGGGACTTGCACGCCTGCGAGCCCGAGAAATCGAACTCCGCTGCCTGTCCGATCTGGATAGGCCCGGACCCTATGAGGAGGACCTTCTTGATGTCTGGGCGCTTCGGCATCTCAATCGCCTCCGGACGCTATCTTTAAAACAGAGCTGAAGAACGGATCCTCGGTGCACATCGGTCCTGGATGCGCCTCGGGATGATACTGCACTGCCAGGATCCTCAGGTACCTGCTCCTTATCCCCTCAACAGTCCCATCGTTCGCATTCAGCTGGGTTATCTCAAGATCTGTACCCTCAACAGACTCTGGAACAACTGCAAAGTTGTGGTTCTGCGATGTTATGTAGACAATCCTTTTCTCGAGATCCTTCACCGGCTGGTTGCCTCCGTGATGGCCGAACTTCAGCTTGAAGGTCCTCGCGCCCAGCGCCAGCGAGATTACCTGATGACCCAGGCATATGCCGAATATCGGCATCGATCCTGCGAAATGCCTGACGGCCTCTATGGCGCCCACCGCCCTCTCAGGGTCTCCGGGTCCGTTTGATATGAAGAGACCATCTGGCTCAACCGCCTCTATCTCCGAGATGCTCGAATGCGCGGGAAGAACGTGAAGATCGAAGCCGCGACACTCCAGGCTCTTGAGTATGTGCCGCTTTATCCCGAGGTCTATCACCGCCAGCCTGGGGCCATCTCCTTTTATTCTATACGAACTTCCGCATGTGACCTCGCTCAGCAGATCCAGTGACGATATCGAGGGCTGATCCCTGGCGAGCTGCACCACATCAATACCCCTCACCTCAGACTCCCCAACAGCGAGAGCCGCCTTCATGGCGCCCAGCCTTCTTATCTTGACCGTGAGCATCCTGGTGTCCACGCCGTGGATCCCGGGCCTTCCCTCATCCACAAGAAACTCCTCGAGTGTTCTGCTCGACCTGTGATGCCTCGGGCTCGGCCAGATGTGCCTGCAGACCATCCCCCTGGGCCACATGCGATCCGACTGAAACTCATCACCGCTCACGCCGTAGTTGCCCTGCAGCGGGTATGTGAAGAGCAGGATCTGCCCGTTGTATGAGGGATCTGTGAGCGCCTCCTCATATCCAGACATCACCGTGGTGAAAACGATCTCTCCGGTTACGATCCCTGGGGCACCAAAACCGTAGCCCTCTACCAGCGTGCCATCCTCTAACCCTAAGACCCCAATCATAGTATCGCCACCACAAGCAATGAGGTGATCTAAATATGTTTCGATGATCTGTAGATCATACGGAGCCCCGAAAGTCCTGACTTTATATACCCAATCATCCTGGGTGAGAAACTGCAACAGGGCAGCAGAGCTGAACGATCACATGACTCTGCATATCGTTCAAAAGAAAATCAAAAACAGAAGCAAAAACTGATGAGACGGATGCGAGCGTCCCTGCAGCTGAGCATTTATGGAGACATCATCTGAGAGCGGATCATCAAAATAGAAAGCGCAAAGGAGATCCGGATCGGATCTCCCAGCATCACTGACCGCTTGTTATGACCTTTATCCCGACAGGAGTCTTCGCTATGCTCCCCATCTTCGCTCCTATCAGGTAGTCCAGGCCCTTCTCAGCCGCGATATCGAGAAGCCTCTGGGTGATCACTCCATCGAATATCACGCCATGAACGCTGCCATTTGACTCCTTCAGCTCCCTCGCAAGGTCCCTCACGGCCACGTCCCTTATCGGGTTGTTGTTCCTGTCGAAGAGCCTTGCAGTGAGCGTTCCATCGAGCTCTTCGACGTGATGCTTGAACCAGTCCTCAGGCTCCTCGGCCTCGATCTCCGGCTCCTCGTAGTGCTCATGGGCCTCCTTCTGGACCACTCTTGTCTGGATCTCAGGCGGTGGGGCTATCTCAGCACGATGCGCTATGGGGACCACCTGGGCGACGGTCCTGACAGAGACGGGCCTCTCCCTTATCAGGCTCTTCCGCTTGGCCACAATCTCCCGCTTCTTCCTCGCAATCGGCTTGATCTTGTACATGTCCATGACCTGCTCGACCGGGATCTTCTGGCGGAGTGCGCGTATGATCTCCTTCTGCGTCAGCTCCTCCACGCATTTGCCCTCGGGCGCACGGGCGACGTAGTCTATATCCGCGACCTGGAGGAGTTCCTTGACGATGAGCTCACCGCCGCGGTCGCCATCTGTGAATGCCGTGGCGATCTTCTTCGAGCAGAGCTCTGTGATCGTGGGCGGTATGTTCGTCCCGCCAACAGCGACAGCGTTCTTTATGCCGTACTTGAGAAGGTTCAGGACATCTGCCCGGCCCTCCACAACAAGAATCGCATCCGAGTCAAGTACATTCGGACCCGCGGGCAGGTTGTCCTTGCCTATGTAGGTGATCTCCTCCACCCTCACAGACTGCTTTATCTCCTCGGTGATCTGCTCCGTCTCCAGGATGTTCTCATCGAACATCTCCACCAGTATCCTCTTCGCCCTGTCTATGATATACTTCCTCTTCGCAGCCCTTACATCCTCTATCTTTGTAACCTGTATCCTTGCCATGCATGGCCCAACCCGGTCTATGGTCTCAAGGGCTGCAGCCAGGATAGCGGTCTCGACCTTATCGAAGCTCGAGGGTATGGAGATCGTGCCCATCGACTTACCGCCGCTTGAGGATATCTGGACGTCTATCCTGCCAAGCCTTCCTGTTTTCTGAAGATCCCTGAGATCAAGATCGCTGCCCAGCAGCCCCTCCGTCTGGCCGAATATCGCTCCCACAACATCAGGCCGCTCTACTATGCCATCTGCAGTGATATCAGCGTAAATTATATATTTTGTTGTGTCAACATTCTGCATATAAGACACCCCAAATTTTAAAATAGTTAGATAAAAGTCACGCAGACCTTCACTGCCCGACAGGGAGACCTACCCACACTGTATCGGCGTCACCCAACTGCTTCACCCTGCACAGTCCTTCAGCCAAAATACCCTTCAGGTGCCCTTCCTATCGAGCTGTAATGATCATGAACGTGCATTTATCCAACTATTCCCATGCTCGTGTATCAGCTTTATGGATTATGTGATAACTGCCCACTGTGGTCCTACCGAGCTCTCATGTGAGACAGAACGCTCTTATAATAGCTCCCACGCGAGCATCTATCAAAAGGTAAGGGGCAAAACTAGTTTAATAACTTTTTGGTACCACCGCATCAGCATATATTTTATACTACTAATACAATAAAAACAGACCCCTCTCTGTATGCAATACTTTCACCTCTGCTCCGGATTCGAGCTTCATCCCGGCCGGGCGGATCGCGAGCACGGTCCGGTAGCTCTCCGGATCCAGAACCTCAACCACGCTCTCATCTACGGAGATCACAACACTCTTCCTGGCCTTCGAGCTGTCCCCTATGATCTCCGCAGCATCGGCCTCCTCTTCAGATATGTAGAACCTCTCGCCCTTATCCAGGGATATGACAGCTGTCCTTCTCCCCTCAAACCCCACCACCTCCATCACCGCACCCTTTGAGTATATCACATCGCCCTTCCTGAGCCTGGGAAGGCGCACGAGCATGGTGGTTCTGAAGAGATCCTTTCCGTCCCTGCATCCCACAAGCTTCACAGATTCCTGAACTCTGCCGCCAAACCTCTGGGCGATGGTTTTTGCTATATGCCTTCCAAGCTGTGTGGAGCCCACAATGATATCTATGCCGCCCCGGACGTCCTTTATATCCTGAATGAACGCGAGCCTGTCGCCCTTTTGATATCCGGCTGCTGCAAGGCTCTGGGCGATCTCCCTGGCCTCGGAGAGATCGCTCTCCTCCGGCGGCCTCTCCCTTCCCCTCACCTGGACTATGCCCTCGAAGTACCTGCCGGCGATCCTGCTGCATCTGTCACATGTGCGTCTTGATACCCTGACCCTCACCTGGCACTCCGCATGCACTGCAGTGCCCCTGAACATGCCGCTAAGATGGACATCTGCCACGAACCTCGTGGATCCTCTGGGATGCAGAAGGATCTCCAGCTCGACATCCTCAAGCTCGTGGTGTACAGAGATCTCCCTGAAGAGGGCATTTCTTATGAGCTCATCCAGATCCGAATCCGGATGCCTCCACCTTCCCCTCTCCAGGATCGATCCGCAGACAGGGCAGACGACGAGCTCGATCTGGTCCGGGCAGATCATGAACTCTGTCGTCTCGAGAATGCAGGAGAGGCAGAGTCCGTCATCAGATGCCCCACCGCATCTGGGACATATGCTCCTCACATTCGCACCATCTGGGCACACGGAACCCCATCGATATGCAGAACGTTCTCGCGATCGACATACTCGAATGCTATCGCCCATCCGACAGCTCTCTCCCCGACGAAGTTCGCCATCGTGGCCTCCTCGAGGGCCCTCTCGAGCATCGCCGCCGAAGCCAGCTCCTGGCCGAAAAAGCTCACGCTGACCTCGAGCTGGAGATCGTTCTCCGTGAACCTCTGTCCGAGCAGCTCGCTGTCGCATACGGCAACCAGGACCTCCCCGCCGATCGTGTACGTCCTGAGACACATCGAGAGCTCATCGTAATCTCCTGGTGCACCGCTATTCATCATCATGCTCTCAATCTCTTCATATGTCATGAATGGTTTATATCTCCTCCTGCCCGCCAGGAGTCTTCAGGGTAACAAAGCCGTGGTTTGTGACTGTGGTTGTGAGAACCATATCGAGCGAGCCTCCAGGGCTGGATGTGTTTCTGGTGAAGCTCCTGGACTCGCCGGGGCAGAGCTGGAAGATCTCGCCCATGTGCTTCAGATTCACACAGCCATCCTCGATGCCCAGAATCTCGAACTGATCGGTCTCGTTCGTCTCAATCGTTGATACCTCCGCGCTGTACGGCAGCTTCACCGCGCTGAGCATGCTGCTCGCACCACCGCCGAGATCTCCTGAAAGCGATATGCCTGTTCCTACTATGAGTTCCGCATCATCCACGCCATCTATGGGCATCATCGACCTGAGCATGCCTCCTTCCAGCGAGTACGTGGGGAAATCAATCATGATCCTCGGGCCCGGTCCAGTCCTGGCGATGCCGTGCTCGACCGTCCATATCTCCAGAAAGAGGCTCTCTCCCCTGCCGGCTGTCACACCTTCTTCACGCCTGTCTATTCTGATCACACCACCATCGACCGCGACAAGGATCTGATCCCCCAGAAATGTTATCGATCCAGGGTTGCTCAGACCCGTTGCTATATCACGGGCGCTTTTATTCATGATCGATGTTACCCTGTCTGAGTGGGAGATCAGCAGCGCACCGTTGCTGAACGCCAGCCCTCTTACACGCCCGTCAACCTCGAACCGGTCCAGAACCGTCCCGTCCGGTGATATTCTCAGGATCTCTGTTGTATCGCTGCCGGCTCTGTAGATCGCAGCATAGAAATCATCGCCAGAGGTTGTCAATGCATCCGGCCTTCCTCCGCTCCAGACCAGCGTGCCCGCTGCAGATGATGGTGAAGACATCAGGACAAGCAGGAGAACCAGAGCCAGCGCTCTCATACTCCACCTCAGTATGTCTGGAGCTCCCCGCGGAAGATCATCTGCTGAACCCTGGGGATGTTCTCGAGCCACCTCTCGGTTATCTCCTCCGCCCTGGAATGTGCTGAACTCAAACCCACTCCATCCTTCAGCACGAGCTGCACAGATGCGATGTGCGGCTGGCTGATGGGCTTGCCGATCTGTGAGAGTATCTTCACGTAAACCTCCTCCACGCCATCAACCTCCTCGGCGATCTCCTTTGCTATGAGGTTTGAGAGGAGGTTGTAGATCTTGCCGACGTGGTTGATCGGGTTCTTTCCGGATGTCGCCTCCAGGCTCATCGGCCTGTTCGGGGTGATCAGGCCGTTTGCACGGTTGCCCCTGCCCACAGCACCATCATCCCCCATCTCTGCAGAGGTGCCTGTGACAGTTATGTACACAGAACCGGTGGCTATGTTATCGCCGACGTTCATCTGAACTTTAACCCTGCGTTTTGTCATCGACTGCGCCTTAGCTGAGATCTCCTCCACGATCTCTTTCTTCGTCTCCACATAGTGATCGAGGTCATCGATGTATCTGTCGACCATTGCGCATGCGATCGTGAGATAGATCGTATCGTCCTCCCTGAGACCCATGACCTTGATATCCTCCCCTATAGCAGGTATCCTGCTCCTGAGCGAGAGAAGCTCCTGCTCAGTGCTGTAGACTATCCTCTCAGTCTCGGATAGCGGTGCGTATCCCACGCCGTATGATGTATCATTCGCGCTCGGCACAGTGGATGTATCTCTGTCGAATATCTCACAGAGATCTGCAGAACCTGTGCCGATCTTGCAGTCGATGATGACATGCGTATCCAGATCGAGGTTTCTCAGGGCTCTCTTGAGATGGCTTCGTGCAGTTCTCAGAGCTATCGCGTCCACAGGCACCTCAACATCCCCGCATACCCGCGTCGCCCTGCCTGTGAGCAGTATGTACTGGGGCTGGATGACCTCCCCGCCGCCAAAGGCCGGCCTGGAGCGCCCCGCCACTATCTGTATCTTGTCGGTGTTGTGGTGAAGCACCCTGCCGAACCTCTCGATGTACTCTCTGCAGAGGGCCCGGCTGATCTCCTCTGCGATGCCATCTGCGACGCTGTCTGGATGCCCCAGTCCCTTGCGCTCCACGACCTCTATATTCTGCTTCTCAACAGGCCTCTGGGTTAGCTCCTCGACCCTGATATTCTTGGTCATGACCCCATCCTCGGTTCAGATCTTCGAGCTCAGATCCACAAGCTCCCTATTAATACTTTGGTCGGGCCGGTGTGCGGCTGCAGTTTTAATTTTGACCGAGAGCATCCCGCGCCAGCCAGATTGGTATATATAAGAGGTATGGAATATGCCGCTCCGATGAGAGCTGCTCTTCTCCAGATCAACACAACCGTCGGGGATATCGAGGGCAATGCGTCTCTTATCAGAGAAGCGGTGGAGTCACTTGATGTGGATCTGGCGGTAACCCCCGAGATGTCTCTGATTGGGTACCCTCCGCGCGATCTTCTGCTGATACCTGGATTTGTGAAAAAGGCCTGGGATGTTCTCAGGAGGCTCGCGCTCGATCTCAAAGATTCTCCGCCAGTGCTCGTCGGGATACCAGAGCCGAACAGAGCCGAGACTGGGAGGCCACTCTTCAACTCTGCTGCTCTTCTCGCAGATGGATCTGTGAATCAGATCTTCCGAAAGACGCTGCTCCCGACATACGATGTCTTCGATGAGGACAGATACTTTGAGCCTGCATCTGGCCCGCAGATTCTGAACCTGAATGGAAGATCGTTTGGCATCACCATATGCGAGGACATCTGGAATGATTCCGATGTCTTCGGGCGCAAAAGGTACCACAGGGATCCTCTGGAGAGTCTGCGCGGAGCTGGCTGTTTTATAAACATGTCAGCATCGCCATTCACGGCAGGAAAGCATCTCAGAAGGGAGATGATGCTCAGCAGCATCGCCCGCAAGTATGAAGTTCCTCTCATCTACGTGAACCAGGTCGGCGGCAATGACGACCTGGTCTTCGACGGCAGAAGCTGCGCCTTCTCTCCGTCAGGAGAGCTAATTGCAAGGGCAGCGGCTTTTGAGGAGGATATCCTCATTGTGGATATCGATTCCTGCAGCGGATCTGTTTCAGGAGACGATTTCTCCCCTGAGTCGGAGATCTGGCGGGCGCTTGTGCTCGGCACCAGGGATTACGTCCGCAAATGCGGATTCAGGTCCGCCGTGATCGGGCTCTCAGGAGGCATCGACTCATCCCTTACAGCGGCGATCGCTGCTGAGGCGCTTGGACCCGAGAATGTGACCGGCGTTCTAATGCCATCTCCATACACCAGCAGTACGAGCATCGATGATGCCCTGGAGCTTGCGAGGAATCTCTGCATCAAAACCATCACGATACCGATAGATGAGATAATGATGGCGTTCGAGCGCACACTGGAGCCGGTTTTCAGGGGTACGAAGAGAGATGTGACCGAGGAGAACATACAGGCGAGGATAAGGGGCAACCTGCTCATGGCCCTATCGAATAAATTCGGGCATATCGTTCTCTCGACAGGGAACAAATCCGAGCTTGCAGTCGGATACTGCACGATCTACGGGGACATGTCAGGAGGATTTGCCGTGCTCTCAGATGTCCCCAAGACAATGGTCTACAGGATAGCGAGGTGGATCAACGCGAGAAGAGCTGTTATACCCCAGAGGGTCCTCGAGAAGGCGCCATCTGCAGAGCTCAGACCTGGCCAGAAGGATCAGGACACTCTGCCACCGTACGATATCCTGGATGAGATTCTGCACAGACACATAGAGCAGCGCCAGTCTGAGGAGGAGATCGTGAGCGCCGGTTTTGATCCTGAGCTGGTGAGGTATGTACTTAGAATGATAAAAACCGCGGAGTTCAAGAGGAAGCAGGCGCCACCAGGGATCAAGGTCACAGACCGCGCCTTCGGGAGCGGGTGGAGGATGCCGATAGCATACAGGATCTAAGCATAGGATTCCGAAAACACTCGTGGGAGATCATAAAGTTGCGTGTCCTTGTGAACATAGAATTCAGATGCTGGTCATATTTTATTCATAAATAATAATCTTAATTGTGTATTCATTTTCCGAAGTACCTCCAAAAGCTTCGCGAATTTACACATTTTAATTACAATTTAAATTTTAAATTTATCAAATACATTACAAAAAACGCTTTCGGAGAGCCACCATCATAAAATAATGGAGATATACCGATTGCGCCGGATGCTTTCAGTCTCCGAAATGTTTATACATAGAAACCATTTAAATATTTCGTGGGGTAGCAGATGAAGGGACTGGGCCTTGTTTGTAGCCCGACTATGCAAAGCTGTATCCGGTTTTCAGCTTGGCTTAGCCTCGGTCTCCTTTTCGTATCCCTCCTGCCATGTACGATACCCTCAGCATGCGCCTGGCCCTTCTGGCTGCCCCTCCCTACCTCCTCCGGCCCGGAACTGGAGATGACAGTCAGAGCGGATTGTACGGATGTCGCCGCTGGAGATGCACTGGATTACACATGCATCCTCCGAAACACCGGAGATCGCGCGCTCTCAAACATATCTGTGACAGATGGTGCAAGAGAGATCGGGTTTCGCGACACACTGCCCCCTGGGGACGTCTTCATAATAAAAGCGAAGACGCCGCCTCTGTTATCGCCATCGCGGTTCAGGATCACTGCAATCGCGAATGGAGAAGAGCTCGCATCCCGGGAGATCAGCGTCGGGGTTCTGGAAAAAGATATGCGACACATACCATATCCCGCTCTCAGGGCGACTGTTGAGGCCAGCAGGATCGGCGGAGGTGCAGAGTACAGGGTCAGGATCGCGAATCTTGGAGAGAGGGAGCTGAGGCGGGTTAAGATAGTCGACCGCAGGAACAGCGTCCTTGGCATAATACCCGTTCTCGGGCCCGGCGAGAGCCACACGCTTGTGATCGGCTCCATGGCTGATAAAGATCTAAGAGTTCTTGCTGTAAACAATGCAGGAGAGTCTCTTGTCGGTGACGTCAGATACTCCGGGTCGCGCTCATCATCCGTGACCGCAGACCAATCAGAGACCACCCTCAGAACCATGGAGTACAGACCATCCGGCGGTCTGGATCTGATCCTCGAGACGAGCACGACCAGGGCGAGAGCCGGGGAGAATATAAGCTACCGCTGCACGGTCAGGAACTCATGCAGTGATGTCATCTACAACGTGGATCTGCTATGCCACGAAAAGAGGATGACAACCCAGTTCATCCTGCCCGGAAGATCCATGAGCCTGGAGGGCAACTTCACCATCAACTCCACTGCAGATCTCAGGGCAAACGTATCCGGGAGCGGCAGGAACGGTGTTCCGGTCGCGAATGAGACATCTGTGACGGTATGGGTCGTCTCGCCCGAGCTGGAGATACGTGCAAGCGCTTCTCCGGCAGAGATAATATCGGGCGGGGTGACAAACATCACAGTCAGGCTCGAGAACTCCGGCTCGGATCTGCTCAGGGAAGTCTCTGTGGAGGACAGCTTCGGCCATATCGGGGAGATAAAGGAGCTGAAGCCTGGAGAGGTCATCCATGTCAGCAGGAGGAGGCAGATCTCATCATCGATAGATGACATTGTAATGGCCTCTGCCAGGGACTCGACGGGCAAGGAGATTTACGCATTCGCCCAGGTCTATGTGCATGTATACAGAGCCGGTATGAACCTCTCGCTTGATCAAGAGGAGCTTGTTCTCTATCCAGGGGAGGAGTCTGAGGTCCTGTGCACAATAGAGAACACCGGAGAGGTATCCCTCATGAACGTGACGCTTTCCGGAATCAGGAGCGGCAGGATCGGGGAGATCCCTCCGGGAACAGAGACAAGGATAGCGGCATCCATCTCATCCGGTGTCTCAAAAGATGTGACGATCACAGCAACCGGCTACGGAGCTGGCGATCAGGTGGTCTCTGACACAGCGGTTTTATCCCTGAAGGTCATCCGGCCGAACATAACGCTATCTGTGATGCCAGCCCGCGTTATGGCTCCTGCAGGAGATGAATTCAACGTGAGCTGTCTCGTCTCCAACTCCGGCACCGATCCCCTGTACGATGTGCGGATCTCGGAGTCGGAGATGGGCCCCCTTGCCACCCTCGGAGACCTGGCGCCTGGCGAGTTCAGGACCGTCAATCCATCAATCACCGTCAACGAGAACCGCACGCTGATCTTCACAGCAACCGGCAGAGACGCCCGCGGCAGGATCTGGAGCGCAGGTGCGCGCTCCGAGGCGGTTGTGGTCGAGGCCGCTCTGGACCTCAAGGTCAGCGTCTCACCAGAGGCGGCGCGCTTCGGGGAGAAGGTGACCATCTCCTGCACCGTGGAGAACGTCGGCGGCGTGCCGCTGCATGAGATATTCGTGACGAGCAGGGTGATAGGACCGATGGGTAGCATCGATTTCCTGGCACCGAAGCAGAGAAAAACGGTGACCATGACGATCCCGCTCACAATGGACATCTCCGATACTGTTACAGCTGAGGGGCTGACCCCATCGAGGGCACATGTTCTGGACAGAGAGCCGCTGGGCATACGGCTTCTCAAGGGGCTAGAGCCGAGGCCGGAGAAACAGCAGAACACCGCTCCGGCTGCATCAAACGCAGGCGTCTCTGTTAACGAATCCACAGCAAAAGAGACCGGTGCTAATGAGAGCGCTCTGAACAAAAGCGAATCTATCGCATCGCTCTCCAGCACAACAAACATCACCGGCTCCGTCAACGGCGATGCCGCTGGATATTCGTCCTCTGGAAACGCGGCCGCATCTGAGAACGTGAGCAGAGCTGTGAAGGACGGAACATCTGGTGTGCTGGGCTCTGATGGATACCGTGAAGGCATCTCTGCATCCGGAGATCAGTCCGCACTCTCCATCCTCAGGGAGGTGATCAGATACATCCAGGATCTGATCATGAGAAAGCAGATAGATGTGCCGGGCCGGAACGTCACCGGGGAGAATCCGCCATCTGAATCCGGCATCTCCATCGACGTTCAGGATCCATCCCTGAACACCACGCTGGGGATAGAGGGCGTGAGGGAGAGGCGAGCACCGGTCCGCATTCTGGATGTCACTGCGATACCTCCTGAGCCGGTTGCAGGCGCTCCTGTCAGGGTTGTCGCCCACGTCAGAGCGGATACAGATGTGGATTCTGTCATCCTTGAGTACGGGGTGGCGGACCAGAGCATAGCCAGAGCTGATATGGTCAGCATGAAGAGAACCGCACAGATCAAGATGCTGCTGGAGAGCGGAAACAGGAGGGACGGCTACTGGAGCTGCCTGATCCCCGGACAGAGCGCAGGAACGATCCTGGGGATATCGGTCAGGGCCGCATGCAGCCAGAGCAGCGCAGAGGACGGGCCGTACATGCTGCAGTGGGTCTCCCAGGCTCCTTCAAGAAGACCGAGCCCGCTGGTTGAGACGAAAGCAAGTGGAGATGGAATGCTCTACATCGAGTCCACGACCGTGAGCGGGAGGGGGGAGGTCTCGATAAGGGATACCTTCACGGAGAACGCCCTGACCTATGAGGAGGATCTGAAGGGAAGCGGGAACCTAAACATGGAGTCTGTCAGGTGCATGGAGAAGTCGAACCCCACGGTCAACTTCAGCGAGGTCAAGGACATATCCTTCGATGGGGGCGTTCTGAAGGGGTTCAAGCGGTTCGACTCGCCTGTATTCCACGGCGGGATGGGGGCGAGCATCACAGAGCGCTTTAACATGAGCCAGCTCGACAAGAGCGAGCGCGGAATGATAAGATCTATAAATTATAAAAACAACACTGTTGCGTTCTCCACAGAGCAGGCGTTTGAGGGGATGTGGAACACCAGAACCGAGTACTCCAAGTTCAGCAAGAAGATGAAGGCGGATCAGAGGCTCACCGGAAGCTTCCAGATACAGAAGAACATAAAGTTCCAGGACTGAGCACCGGAGGTCGCAATAGGATGAAATTTTCTCCGGCCGATTGGACAAAATGTGCTTGGCTCATCCCAGTGATTCGGCGATAGGTAAACTCACAGAAGAATACTGAGTTTATTGATGCTGATTTTGGTTACCAGAGTCAACTCTCCGAAGAATCGACTGCATAAGCCATGGGCTTTTATGGTGAATGTTTGTCATGAAATGTTTTTCTGTTTCCATGATCTGAGATCGACACGCTCTGCCCCAGCAAGCAACGCCACTTCCTCTCCGGTCTTAAGGCCGGAGCTTCCTGCACTTCGACTCGCCTCGACTTTGTCGAAGCCTATCGATTGTATCGAGAGCCTTCGAAGCCCTTCGACGAAGTCGAAGGTTTCATTGATCTGTTTCACCCAGTATGCTTCTACTAAAGTAGAAGCAGCGGCTACTTCAGTGGCCGCTTCTCCACAGGCTCTACCCCTCAGTCTGGGGGTGATACAGGCTTACTCCGGCCAGAAGACCGGAGTTTGCGCCCTGTTGCTCTCTATCAGATTCCGTAGAGCTTGCGTATGCCTGCTATATCCCCGCTGCCGAGCGTCCTCTGCGGGTCGTTGTAGCTGTTCATTATCTGTGAGTAATCCCCTCTCCTCGGATCTGTGCTGGGCAGCGTGTACAGGTCTCCCAGCCCGAGCGTGTGGCCGAGCTCGTGGAGGGCAACCGTCTGGACGTCGAAGATTCTGCCGTTATTGTTCACAGCTGTGCTCCAGTCAGTCGTCCAGCTGTACCTTGTGTTGTAGCTGACATCTGATTCTAAAACGGTGTAGTAACCGTTCACCTTCGGATATCCGTATCTGGTTCTGGAGTATGCGAGAGCTGATGGAGCCAGCGAGAGGTACTTCCAGGCGTGCACGCTGTATCCGTCATATGGGTTGTCAGCATTCTTCCTGGAGTCAACGATGACCCCGCCGTCGTAGAACAGGTTTCTTGAGGTCACACCATCCCATGTGTCAGCAGCGCTGGTTAGTGCTTCTCTCACAGAATTTGAATTCAGACCTTCAGATGCGAGGTTGCTGTCTGCCTTCAGGTAGAGCACCAGCGGGCTCGCCCTGTTCCAGCGCCACCCTGTGGTTGTGTACGAGAGGGGGCTGTTCTGGTAGTACGTCATCGCATTCGTCCTCACATTGCTCTTCCTGGCATCTGCTGTGCTCACGTGTGCTGCATTCACGCTGAATGTTCCTATACCATCGCCTGCGACCCTCAGCCCCTCAACCACGATGCCGAAGTCGTTGCTCCCGACGATGCTCATATCCTGCGAGTCCATCCATCTGGTCCCATCGACAGATACCTGGCCTGTGATCGATGTGTCTGATGAGCAGAGATCAGCATCGATCTTTCCCTCCCCGATGATTTCACCAGTCACCGCCATCCCGCTATCGCCGGTGGTGGAGATCGATCCGACCACTCCGATCTCTCCCTCGAGGGATGTGCTCTGAGCCCCTGAAACAGAACCGCCAGATGTGGTGGACTGTGCTGTTGAAATTAAACCGTTCTCAACCTGTGCGATGTTGCAGACGGCATCAGAAACGCTGGTGCCTGCTGAGACTGCAGCGATATTTCCGGCGCCAGAGACGCTCTGGCTCATGCCTCCTGAGGTGCCGGATGCGCTCAGAGCGGTAGACATACCCAGAGCGCCATAAGACTGTGCCGCGGCCTCGATTCCGTACGCACCGCCGGAAACGCTCTTCGTCACGAGATTCAGTCCCGTGCCTGAGAGGCTCGTCGACTGCGATACTGCGCCGGAGCTGAGATCTGTTGTCTCTGCCATCGCTGTTGAATCATCTAGCTTGTACGTCTCCGAGACGGAGACAGAGCCGCTGTAGCCGCTCGATCCGTAGCTCACAGAGATGGCATGTGCCATGGGCAAAAATAAAGCAGCGAGAAGAAGACACACCCCCACTCCATTTTTGTTCACGATCATAATACCACCAACCCCTGCACACCGATCAGATGGCAGGGAAATCCGTCTGGATACTGAACCGGATCTCAGTGTCTCTATAACACTGTTACGTACTTCAATTACTGATCTTATATAAGCATTCCTCAGCGTGCAGGCATCATGGAATCCGCGTGCTCTGGCATAACGCCACACAAATCCACAGGGTCGCATGGCCACAGCTCGATGATACGGCTCCTGTGATGAATCTTCTGCCAAGATGCAGCATGCTGTGGTTGCCTGTGGTTCGAGGTATGAGGTCTGCTCAGACATCACTCGATCCGGCTACACATATCGGATATGAGAGATCGGATATGAGAGTTTCAGGAGCCAAAAGATATTAACTTCAGTCGATAACCTTGTACCATGGAAAACTCCATCCAGCTCGGCAGGGTCATGGGCATACCGATAAGGCTTCATGTGACATTTCTTCTGATCATCCCCTGGGTTGCATATCTCTTCGGAAGCGTCAACGCCACAGTCTTCGGAAAGCTGTACGGCTTTGGAGCGGTCGAGCCCCCGCTCATAAGGTGGGCCTACTCGCTCGTCTTTGCCGTGCTGCTCTTTGTCTGCGTGGGGCTTCACGAGCTCGGCCATTCATTTGTTGCGAAAAGGTACGGCATAGAGATAAGAAGCATCACCCTTTACTTCTTCGGCGGCGTCGCGTCGATGGAGGAGATCCCCAGAAACCCATCGATGGAGCTGAGGATGGCGATAGCAGGACCGGCAGTCAGCGGGGTTCTTGGCGTGATGTCGATACTGCTTTACACGCAGTCAGAATCAATTCTGGGAGAAAGCCATCCGTTCTCCATACTCCTGTGGACGCTGGGAATAATGAATATCATTCTTATGATATTCAATCTCATCCCTGCCTTTCCCATGGATGGCGGGCGTGTGCTCAGGGCGTGGTTCTCCACCAGGATGCCGTATGTGGTCGCGACAAAGAACGCAGCCGCCCTCGGAAAGATCTTTGCGGTATTTCTCATATTCCTAGGGCTCTTCACGCTGAACTTCCTCACGCTCATCATAGGCATATTTCTATACATAGCGGCCTCTGAGGAGGACAGGAGCACCACAATAGCAGACAGCCTGCGGGGCATCAAGGTGAGACACATAATGTCAAAAGATGTTAGGGTCGTGCCCCCTGAGATGAGTCTGGAGGAGCTGATGCGCCTGATGTTCTACGAGAAGCACAGGGGCTACCCTGTGATGGTCGGTGATGATCTTGTGGGGATAGTGACGATCACGGATCTGCAGCGCGTTCCAGAACACCTGCGCGAGACCACCCGCGTCGGAGACGTCATGACCAGAAACATATATGTCATAGGGCCGGATGATGAGGCGACAGCTGCCATAAAGATCATGGGCGACAAGAAGATAAGAAGGCTCCCCGTCATCGAGGATGGCAGGCTGGTGGGTATAATATCAAGAGAGGATCTTCTCAGAGCCATCGAGCTGTGCTCGGATGTGAGGCTGTAAATGGCGGATATCACGGAAGGATCAGCAACGGATGCAAGAAACGAGATCGTGATCATAGGAACTGCACATGTATCAGAGAAAAGCGTTGCCGAGGTCAGAGAGGCCATAGAGCAGACCAGGCCGGATATAGTCGCGGTCGAGCTCTGCCAGAGGCGGTACCTCGCCCTGACCGGCCAGGAGAGGGATGAGGATATAAAGATAAGCGAGCTTCTCAGCGGCGGGAAGATCTATCTGGTTCTGGTCCAGTGGTTGCTCGCATACATCCAGAGGCAGATCGGCTCTGAGATGGGTGTGAAGCCGGGATCTGAGATGCTCGCTGCCATAGATGCTGCCAGAGCGGTCAACGCCAGGGTTGCCCTGGTCGACAGGGACATCAGCATAACGATCCAGAGGTTCTGGTCGGCGATGAGCATCTGGGAGAAGATGAAGATGCTCTGGAGCCTTGTTGTGGCAGCCCTCGGCTTCGGCAAGGAGGATCTCGATGTGGACAGAGTTACAGACTCTGATGTGGTATCTCAGCTCATGGAGGAGTTCAGGAGGATCGCGCCGTCCGCTGCCAGGGCGCTGGTCGACGAGCGGGATGCATACATAGCCAGGAATCTCTACGAGCTGTCTAGATACGGAAAGGTCCTTGCGGTCGTGGGCGCAGGCCACCGCGAGGGGATAATGCGCTACCTCTCAGATCCATCAGGAATTCCGGACACCCGCATCTTCGAGACGCCTCCTGAAAAGGGGCTCAGCCTGGGAAAGGTATTTGGGGTCGCAGTGACGCTGCTGATCATCGCCACGTTTGCGTACATCCTGGTCGCGGGATACTCGAGCGGCGTGGTGCTGCTCGCATTTGGCATATGGTTCCTGGTGACCGGTGGCCTCGCAGCGCTGGGCGTCGTGGCTGCAAGAGGTCATCCGTTATCGATCCTCACAGCATTCATGATAGCCTGGATGACCACACTGAATCCGCTTGTCGCTGCGGGATGGTTCGCCGGAATGGTCGAGGCCTGGAAGAGGAAGCCGACGATGGGGGATGTGAAACGCCTGGCAAGCGCTGAGAGCATGGGTGAGATGATAGAGAACAGGTTCTTCAGGGTGGTGCTCGTGGCCGCCCTTGCAAACCTCGGCGCAACCCTGGGCACGTTTATCGGAATATACATAATATGGCACCGGATGGGGCTGATCGATCCGCATGCCATTCTGAGCCATATAATATGAGCCCGCCTGGCAGAACCACCGGGATTGTCGGGATCTGGCGCCCACCGAGCACCCATGCGATGTAACCAATGGCGCCGGCATTTTCATAGAGGCTCATCCTGGTGATTTAGCGGATCGGTAACCCCTCATAAAGAGGCAGAGCATATTGTACCTGATTGGAGTTACAGGAGTTCGCCACTCCGACGATTCGGCTGCATGAGCATGCAGAGAAAAAAACACGCATGGATATGGATGGAATGCTTGGAGTTATGCGATTTTCGTCAGGACCCAGAACGCTCCTGATGCTCAATCTCATTGCAATGTGCCTATCCGGTGATCTCCAGGATCTCGTGGTAATCCATCGCGCTTCTCAGATCCCTCATGCTCACCTGGTAACGCGCTGCAATCGCGTCCATCATACTGAACCAGCTCATCTCACCATCATGAGATGAGAGCTTCAGGTCGTGGTGCGCCCTGAAGAGGGCGTGAGGATACCCTGGAGATTCGGATGATCCTGAGAACGCGGCTGTTTTTGAGAAAGCAGATGCGACACGTCCATTCATGTAAGACGGAACATCAACCCTGAAGGCCCGATCGCCCATGGGGTGGAACAGAACCATGTAGATGCTGCCCTGCCAGCGCTCCTCCTGAGGATCAGGATGGACATTCTTTCCGCTGAGATCCACGTACCAAGCCCTTCCAGGCAGCAGGCTCTTCCCGAGCCGTGAGAGATGGTACACCAGAGGCATCGATATATCTCCCCACGAGAAGCTGCTGGACTTGCTAACGCCCAGAAGATCCACGCCGCGCTCCGATGCTCTCCTTACGATCTCAGCCAAGACCCTGCCGAAAGGGCGATCCTTCCATATCGCGAAGCCGCCATCATAAAGAATAAGATCTCCTTCTTCAGATTCAGAAAGCGCTGCATCGAGAGCCACATACTCCTGGAGCTCTCTGAAGTATGTGGAGATCCTCTCGAGCTCGCTCCCGCGGAGGCTGCTGAGATCGATGTCTCCCATGCCGAGCCTCTCGAGCGGCTCCCCGAACCACTCCATGTAGGCTCGCCTGTCAGCGACGAAGAGATCATCGTAGGTCACCGTGGTCCTCTCCCTTCTTCTGCCTCTGTAAACCACATACCCTGCACGGATGCGGTTCGCTTTGACCACGGAGAGATCGCAGACCTTGATGTTGGAGCCGTCGACCGCGAAGATCCTGCCGTCGAACGGCTGCGGCTCCACTGGCACGAAGTCTCTCTTTTTTATACCGGTCTGGCGCATGAACTCCTCAGGTCCTGTGCTGAGATACCTGATCAGAGATTCTGCTGCTCTCTCAAGACTCGTCCGGGCGCTCATGCTTCATGGCCTCTCTCGCTATCCTTATCGCGCAGAGGTCGCTGCACATAGTGCAGGTCTCCACATCGATCCCTCTCCTGTGTCGTATCCTTCTCGCTCTTGTGGGATCAATGGCCTCTCTGAACTGTGACTCCCAGTCGAGCCTCGCCCTCGCATCTGCCATCCTTCTGTCCCATGCCCTAGCGCGCTCCCTGACGCCGGGTTTTGTGAGGTCAGCAGCATGAGCTGCGATCTTCGTCACCACGGTCCCCTCGACGATGTCCTCTAAGGTGGGAAGATCGAGATGCTCGCTGGGCGTGGTGGCGCAGAGGAAGTCAGCGCCTGCCATGCCGGCGATAAGCCCGCCCATGGCAGCTGTGATGTGGTCGTACCCTGGGGCTATGTCTGTGACGATCGGACCCAGGAGATACAGGGGGGCACCGTCTGTGAGGTGCTTCATCGCGCGCACGCTTGTCTCTATCTCATCCGCAGGCACATGGCCCGGACCCTCAACCATCGCCTGTACGCCAGCCTCTCTTGCCCGCGCAACCAGCTCCCCCAGCATTATGAACTCCATGTACTTCGCCCGGTCGCTCGCGTCCTCTATGCACCCTGGCCTGAGACCATCGCCCAGGCTCAGCGTCAGATCGTACTCCTTCGCGATCTCGAGCAGGTAATCGAACTCCTCGTAGTAGGGATTCTCCTCTCCTGTCTCAGTGATGTACTTCATCGTCAGAGAGCCACCGCGTGAGACCACGCCCATCAGCCTCGGATCCCTGCTCAGGCGCCTAATCGACTCCTTGTTCACGCCGACATGGACCGTGACGAAATCCACACCATCTCTTGCATGCCGCTCCAGAGCGTTGAACATGCCCTGTGATGTGAGCCTGTTCTCCACAGCGGCCTGGTATATCGGGACGGTTCCAACCGGAGCATCCACCTCCCTGATGATCGCCCTCCTGATCTCATCCAGATCCCCTCCAGTTGAGAGATCCATGATCGTATCAGCTCCGGCGTTCACAGCTGCCAGCGCCTTCTCCACCTCCTCTTTGAGGTTGGAGAGCGAGGGGGATGTGCCGACATTGACATTGACCTTTGTGCAGAGAATCTCTCCGATGCCCACCGCCCTCTCTCTGGCGCGGCGGGCGTTCATGGGAACCACCACACGCCCTGCTGCCAGGAGCCTCCTGAGCGCTTCCGGATCCACTCCCTCGGTCTCAGCGGCCCTCCTGAGCGCATCGGGTATTTTCCCCTTTCTTGCGTCTTCCATAAGAGTCATGTTACCATTATATATTCAGACGTTATCTGGCCAGAAGGTGTTTAGATGGTTGAGGTGCATAAGGTTAGCGGTGCGGCCTACGACGGCAACGCGTACCTGGTCATGGCCGAGCGGCCGGTCCTGATCGATGCCGGGATGTTCTCGGAGCCCACAATCAGAAATATTAGAAGGTTCATGGATCCCGAGGAGCTCGAGATGATCATTCTCACACACTGCCATCACGATCACTCTGCAGCAGCGCCTGCGATAAAGGAGAGAACTGGTGCCAGGATACTGCTGTCGAAAGAGGAGATAGGTCTTGTAGGAGATGATCTGGCCACTGTGGCGTACCTCTTCGGCGAGACCGCGCCGGAGTTTGAGGTTGATATGCCCCTAGAGGATGGCATGGTTCTCGATCTCGGGGATCTGAAGCTTGAGGTCATCCACACGCCTGGACACTCCCCGGGAAGCATATGTCTCTATGAGCGGCGCGAGGGCATTCTCTTCTCAGGGGATACTGTATTTCCTGACGGTAATATAGGAAGGACGGATCTCTTTGGGGGATCCACAGAGGATCTCGTGAGATCAATAGAGAGATTGCTGGAGCTGGATGTGAGCTGCATGTACCCGGGGCACATGGGGATAACGTGCAATAATGTAAAGGCGCAGATAAGGGAGAGCCTGAGGTTTGCGAGGAGGTTCCTATGAGCATTGAGACCATGCGGTTATCGAGGAGACAGAGGACGCGCTCAGGGGTTTGCGAGGAGGTTCTATGAGCATTGATGAGATCATTAAAAGAGAATCGCAGGCGATATTCCAGACATACACACGACAGCCAGTACTGATAGCTCGCGGATCCGGAGCGAGAGTGTGGGATCAGGACGGGAGGGAGTACATAGACTTCGTTGCAGGTATAGCTGTGAACAACGTTGGACACTGCCATCCGAGGGTTGTGGAGGCCATAAAGAGGCAGTGTGAGGTTCTAATACACACATCGAATCTCTACTACACAGAGAACCAGGTCAGGCTTGCAGAGGAGCTGAAGTCCCTGAGCGGCATGGATAAGGTGTTCTTCTGCAACTCGGGCACCGAGAGCGTGGAGGCCGCACTGAAGCTGACGCGCAGAGCAACCGGAAGATACGAGGTCGTCGCTGCGACAGGCAGCTTCCACGGCAGGACGCTGGGCGCTCTAGGGCTGACATACAAGGTCAACTACAGGGAGCCTTTCCGCCCCCTCAGCGAGGCAACATTTGTGCCCTACAATGATACAGAGTCGCTGAAATCGGCTGTGAGCAGGAGAACTGCAGCCGTGATCCTGGAGCCGGTCCAGGGCGAGGCCGGGGTTTATCCTGCGTCGAACGAGTATCTTCGGGCTGCCAGGGAGATATGCGATGACAGCGGAGCTATTCTCATCTTCGATGAGGTTCAGACAGGATTCGGAAGAACAGGAAGATGGTTCGCGAAGGAGCACAGCGGTGTGATGCCCGACATCATGACCCTGGCGAAGGCGATCGCCGGCGGGCTTCCAATGGGCGCGATGCTCTCCACGGAAAACATCTCCGGCTGCTTCCAGCGCGGTGATCATGCATCCACCTTTGGCGGAGGGCCCCTGGTATGCGCAGCGGCGCTCGCATCGATATCTGCGATAAGGGATGAGAATCTTGTGAGAAGATCTGAGGAGATGGGTTCGTACCTGAAGAGAGAGCTCAGCAGGCTCCCTGTAAGCGTCCGCGGGCTTGGTCTGATGGTGGGCGTTGATATAAAGGGAGATGCGAGATCTGTTGTGGATGCAGCCCGCGAGAGGGGCGTGCTGCTGAACAGCACTGGCGAGCACACGCTCCGGCTGGTGCCACCTCTTGTGGTCACAAAAGATGAGATAGATCGCGTGGTGAACGTCATTGGAGAGATACTCTAGACTAAGACCTGTGCTTTCCAGCCTGAGGCCGTACGTCGCAGGTAGGGGGATCGAGGAGATCTCCAGGACCTACGGGATACCCCCTGAGAGGATCGTTAAGCTGGGGAGCAACGAGAACCCGTACGGACCGAGCCCTGCCGTCAGAAAGGCGATCGCTGATGTGCATCTGCATCTGTATCCTGAGGTCGATGGGCTCGTAGATTCGATAGCATCGTACACAGGCTTTCCGGAGAGCCAGGTGCTCGTGGGCTCCGGAATGGATGGGGTGATCGATACCCTATCCCGCCTCTTCCTGGATCACGGAGTTCGCGCGCTGATCCCGACTCCGACATTCAGCTTCTACGAGATCGTCACGACCCTGTGCGGCGGAGAGCCGGTGTTTGTCAGGCGGTCCAATACATCCAAGATTATCGAGCATCTGAGCGATGACAGCATCGGCATGGTCTTCATATGCTCCCCGAACAATCCAACAGGAGAGGTCATGGATGAGGAAACGCTGCGATCAGTGATCGAGGCAACCGATGCAGTGGTCTTCCTGGACGAGGCATACGTGGAGTTCGCGGAGAGGAGCATGGTTGATCTGGTGAAAGAGTACGAGAACCTCGTTGTCGGTAGGACCATGTCGAAGGCGTTCGGCCTCGCTGGAGTTCGACTCGGCTATGCGCTTGCCCCAGAATGGATCGCCGAGGCTTACAGAAAAGCTGCTCCGCCATTCTTTGGTGTCACAACACCTGCGGTTGCGGCTGGAATTGCAGCGCTGAGCGACCTGGAGCACATGCGGCGATCTGTGGAGAGGATAAAGAGAGAGAGGGAGCTTCTCCTCTCGGAGATCGTGGAGGCGAGCCCGTCGTGGGGGAACTTTCTTTACATAGAGACCTCAGAGAGGTCTGATGTCATAACAGAGAGGATGCTCAGGAAGGGCATCATAGTCAGGGACTGCAGATCCTTCAGGGATGCCGGAGATCACCACATCCGCGTGACCGTTGGAACTCCGGAGCAGAACGCACGGTTTCTTGAGGCCTACAGGGAGCTATGCGGATAGCGCTGACAGGCACCCCTGGGACCGGAAAGACCACGGTCTCGAGGCTTCTCCCGTTCAGGGTCGTGAATCTCAATGATCTTGTGAGAGCAGGGATAAGCGCAGGCTTCGACCCAGAGAGGGAATGCCTGGAGGCCGACATGGATGCTCTTGAAGAAAAGATCAAAGAGATCGAGCGGTCGAGCAGGGAGGATGTTCTTATCATCGAGGGGCATTTCGCACATCACTTCGCAGACGAGGCGATAGTTCTTAGGCTTCACCCAAACCTGCTCCGCAGGCGCCTGGAGGCCCGTGGATACAAAGAGAGCAAGATCAGGGAGAACGTAGAGGCAGAGGCGATCGATCTCATACTGATCGAGGCGCTGGAGCTCTGCTCCACGGTGCACGAGATCGACACAACAGATCTGAGCCCTGAGGAGGTGGCATCGATCATAACGGCCATAATAAAAAAAGATGTCAAGATGCCCCCTGGAGGCATCGACTGGCTGGGGGATCCGGAGATTGACCTTGGATGATCTCAGAGATGCATCGAGATCGCTCACAGAGCCGGTGGCTGAGATCGTCGATAGGGCTGGGCTGACCCCCAACATGCTCTCAGTCCTCTCGCTGTTCTTCTCATCTCTTGCATTCCTCTTCTACTACCTCTCAGCCTCTGATCACAGAATGCTCTTCGCAGCTGCAATCATGGTCATGCTCAACGGGATTGCGGATGCTGTGGACGGCGCGCTGGCACGCAGGATTGGATATGCAGATCGGAGAGGAGATTTCCTGGATCATGTGATCGACAGGTACTCTGATGTGCTTCTGCTATCAGGAATAATCTTCGCCGGATATGTCATGTGGGAGATAGGCCTTCTCGCGGTCGTCGGTGTTCTCATGACCAGCTACATCGGCACGCAGGCGCAGGCTGTAAGCCTCAGGAGATGCTACGGAGGCATGCTCGGCAGGGCAGACAGGCTTGTCTTCCTGATCATCGCGACTCTTGCAAATGCCCTGTATCCACACAGGATAGAAGGCCTCCAGGTACTCGGCTGGATGGTGCTGATCGTCATGGTGCTGAGCCACATCACAGCGATGCAGCGCTTCGTCCACATCTGGAGGAGCCTGGATAGATGATCAGCACAGCGCCAAGTGACCTACAAAGGTGCCGAGCTCAGTGATACAGCACAGCTGTTTACGCCATGATAGATAGCAGCATGGAGCAAACTCCGGTCTTCAAGGCCGGAGAGCAGGTCACATAACATGCTTCTGTCATTCGTATCCCCCATGCTAGACAAAATAAGACATTGAAGATCAAAATAATACATTAATACTAATAATAAAACATAACTCAATAAATAGATCATTCTTCATGATTTTTACTGCAATCCACAGCACTTATTCAAATATCGTGTGCTTCACACGCCACCTTTATATGCCACAATGAAACACGCTATCATGCATCAGAGGGAGGAGATCTATTTGTTCGGTCTGCCGACTGAGACTCTCATCACGGTAACAATGGTGCCCGGCATCATAGCTCTGGTTCTTCTGGGCTGGGCGTTGAGGTGGAGCTGATGGACTTCAACATGGCAATCATTCTCGGCCTGTATCTGGTGGGGCTTCTCGCCATAGGAGCATGGGCCTCGAGGAAGATCAGATCATCTGAGGACTTCATTGTCGCAGGAAGGGATCTCGGCTTCTGGCTGCTCACACTGATGATAGTGGCAAGCATCTGCAGCGGAATGACGATCCTCGGGACAAGTGGCCTGGGATACACCGGAGGATGGCCCACGATCTGGGAGCAGATCTTCGTGCCGCTGAGCGCAGCATTCGTCATCCTCGTGTACGGAACGAAGCTCCATGCGATCTCAGAGCGGATGGGATACATCACCATACAGGACTACCTTGCGCAGAGGTTCTACAGCCAGCGCGGGCTGCGCGGGCTCTCCGCAGTGGCGGGTATACTTGTATCGCTGATATACCTCGTGGGACAGTACGTGGCCATCAGCATGGTCCTGAGCTGGATGCTCAAGATCTCATACACAGATGCGCTGCTGATCGGTGCGATAATAGTGATGATATACACGATCATGGGCGGGCTCTACGCGATAGCCTGGGTCTCTCTTGTGCAGGGGCTGCTTATAATACTGGGAGTTCTCGCGGTCTCGCCCTTCATAATCCAGGCAGCCGGAGGTCTCACACATGTCAACAACGTGCTTGCAGGCATTGACCCCAACTACGTGAGGATCTGGTACCCGCAGATGCATCCACCGTATGCGAAATACGCCTTCATGACACCGATGTACCTGGTATCATTCTTCTTCCTGCTCACCTTCGGGCTTGCGAGTGCTCCTCATGTTATAAACAACGTCCTATCCGCCAGGAGCCAGAAGTTCTTCAAGTGGTCGCCGCTTGCTGCATTTGTTCTGTACCTAATAGTGATGTATCTCGTCAAGATCTCTGGTTTTGCATCGAGGGCGCTGGTGGAGGAGGGAGTTATAGCGCTTCCGACGAACGTATCCAACCCTCAGGATTACGCATTTGTTGTCGCAGCGATGCACATCTTTCCAAACATCGCTGGTCCTCTGGTCGCTGTGATAGTGCTCTCCGCAGTGATGTCCACCACCGACAGGCTCATGCTCACCATAGGCAGCTATGTCGGATGGGATATCTATAAGATGTTTTTCAATAAAAAAGCATCTGACAGAAGCATAACCCTGGTGAGCAGAGTAGCGATAGTCTTCTCCGTGATACTGACGCTGATCCTGGCATGGAGGAAGCCTCCTGAGCTTCTGGCCTTCCTGATATGGATGGGGATAGGCATAATGCTCGCCACGTTCGTGGTGCCGATACTCTCCGGACTCTACTGGAGGAGGGCAACAAGAGAGGGCGCGCTCGCATCCATGTCCCTCGGCCTCATCGGGGCGCTTTTGGCAGGATGGTACCACTGGTTTGTGTCGCCTCTTCCGGTGCACTTCAGCTTCTATGGATTCTTAATATCCATGGCATCCATGGTGGTTGTGAGCCTTCTGACCAGATCACCTCCTGTGGATGTTCTGGATGCAACGATGACAGGCATGTACATACGCCCGAAGAGCAAGCGATAACGTCTAATACCAAAATGTATAAGAGGTGGCGGTAGGGCCCGTGGTCTAGGGGTCATGACATCGCCCTTACACGGCGGGGATCACGCGTTCGAATCGCGTCGGGCCCATCGTCACAATCTTCCCTGTCAGCTCCTCGAAATATTTCTATAGGATGTCACATCATTTATTATCATGATAGTTGCTGAGTTCAGTGTGATACCCATGGGCGCTGGCACAAGCGCCGGCAGGTACATCCGTGCGGTGCATGAGATGCTGAGAAATTCAGGCATCAGATTCGTGCCGGGGGCGATGTCCACAGCAGTAGAGGCGGATTCGATCGAGCAGGTCTGCATGATCATCGAGAGGGCGAACAAGATACTGACTGACATGGAGGTGCAGAGGGTGATAACCACTGTGACAATAGACTACAGACTGGACAAGGAGATTTCGATAGACACGAAGCTGAAGGCCCTGGAGAGGAGGTCGTAAAGAGTCCCAGGAGCCGGCTCAGAAATTTTGAGAGATGGGACAGGATCAAAGCTCTGCTGGTAAAGCTTGAGGCAGCATTGAATCGGGAGAGGTCTGCGTATCCAATCCAGGAAGATCCCGCATCTGATCCTCTTGTAAGTCACCGCAGGATCCTGGCTCTTATCAGATCCTTCAGCCTGGCCTCATCGCCCTCAGACGCGATCTTCGGCTTCATCGCACACCGGCTCGGCATCGGTATCAGACCTGCATCCAGAAGCTCATAGTACGCCTCATCGATTCCCATGCATCCCTCCACGTATCTCTGGAGGATACCACGCATGGCCTCCCTCTTATCAGCGGTCATCTTATCGAATCCAGCAACAGCCTGCTCCATCTGGTTGATCATATGATCCGGTGCGCGGAGATCGTATATCTACGTTTCCACAACAAGAGATGAGAAGCGTGCGGAATTGATCGGTGGCGAGAGCCCACACGTCGAACACATCGAAACTGCTTTATGGTTTCACACCAGCGTTCATCTGATGATCATCGATTCGATCACAGTAAGCACCTCGCGCTTCACGAGATACGGCTCTGTATCCGGGCCCGATGATGCTGAGGATCTTTCCGGGAGGGTGATAGTTGACAGGATAAGCGCATCAGGCCACGATTTCAGATACAGGCTGATACCTGATGGAATCAAGCCCGTCCGCCTGGCGCTGCTCGATAGCATTGAGAGGAGCAGCGACGCTGTGATATTCTGCGGGGGCACCGGCCTGGCCCCGAGCGATCTCACCATAGAGGCGATCGAGCCGCTTATCGAGAAGAGCATCCCAGGGTTTGGGGAGATCTTCAGGCTGAGGAGCCTGGAGCAGGTCGGCACAAGGGCGATGCTCACAAGGGCGTCAGCAGGTTTAATCAACAGCATACCGGTATTTGCAATACCGGGATCTCCTGCTGCTGCATCTCTTGGGATAGATCTCATCCTCCAGGAGCTTGAGCACATACTCCAGCATGCGCGGGGCAGATGATCCCAGAGCACAGGAGCACGCGTTTCCATGGCACTTGCATCCCCGACGGCTTGGATGCAGAGCTGCAGAGCTTTTCGACCGTTGGAGTCGAGGCTGCTTTTATGCATCTGCTGATACACAGAGACTCTTTTATAGGTTGAGTTCGCTAAGAATTTGAATGCGGAATTATAGAGTATGAAGAAACGGAGGTTAAGGCGATGGAGACTACGATGCGTGTGCGAGAGATCATGAGCCGCCCGGTGCTGACAGTCGATGCAGATATGGACGTGCTGGATGCTGCAAGCAGGATGATCTCTGCCAACGTTGGCAGCCTGATAGTGGTTCGGGAGGGAAAACCCATTGGAATCATAACCGAGCGAGATCTCGTGAAGAAAGTAGTCGCCAGAGCTGAGGATCCCAGAAGGGTAAGGGTCGGGGACGTCATGAACTCCCCGCTCATAAAGATCCACCCGGATGCAAGCCTCCGTGATGCTGCAGAGCTCATGCTTAAATCCGGCGTGAAGCGGCTTCCGGTCATCTCCAACGATGGCAAACTGCTGGGGATAATCACAGACACAGATCTCGTCTCCGGTGCATCTCTCGGGCTGAACGACATTCTGGCGGATCTCATAGAGATGCACAGGGAGAGCGTTCACTTCCATGAGCCCAGCGAGATGGTCAGGGGGATATGCGAGCGGTGTGGCCAGCTTTCAGACTCTCTGGTCTCTGTTGATGGGGAGATGCTCTGTTGGAGCTGTCGAGATATCAGCAGATGATATTCTCTGCATCGGATTATTGTCAGGCATTCTGGATGGGGAGCGACGATGAAAGTAGCTGATATTATGTCCAGGGATCCACTTTATGTGGAGAAGACAGATTTTGCGACCAGGGCGCGCCAGCTCATAAGGGACAACCACGTGCGCGGACTTCCCGTCCTCGACCCGGATGGTCGCGTCATCGGGATCGTGACAAACCAGGATATGCTCAAGATAACCTCCACGAGGTCGAACGTCACTGTGGCTGGATTCACGGTCCCAGTGCCCACCATCACAGAGGACATGGATATGATGGACGCGGCCAGGCTGATGCTTCAGGAGAAGGTGACGCTTCTCCCTGTCGTGGACTCGCCTACAAATAGAATGCTCAGGGGCGTTGTGAGCCTCCTGGATATATTCAAGCACCTCGACCTCAGCAGGGTTCCGGATATGCCGGTCGATGCCATAATGTCCAGAGATGTGATCACCGCCAGGCCCGACGACCCGATATCCAAGGTATGGGACAAGATGCTTGAGGAGGATATCACCGGTCTTCCAGTAGTGAATGAGTCCGGGAGACCCATAGGGATCATCACCAGGTTTGATATACTGAAAAGGGGGTGGGCCAGGCTGGGCAAGGAGGATATGTACAGGTCGAAGGACACCGCCAAGATCAGAGTGGAGAAGCTGATGAGCACTCCACTGTACAGCATTAAGAGAGACGCCCCGCTCAAGCAGGCTGTAGAGGTGATGCTGAAGCACGACATCGGACGCATCTCCGTGGTGGAGAATGATGTGCTGGTAGGTATAGTTGACAGGTATGATCTTGTTAAAGCGGTCCTTGGTGATGTTTGAATGAAGAGAGTTGATCACAGGATTGGGGACCAGAGGGTCGAGGGGATACCAGTTCCTCCGGGCAGCATGGACAGAGGACCGGTTGAGTTCGATTCGAGGGTGGCGAGACGCCAGGGGGATATTCTCAGCATAGCGAGCACGGAGGTTGTTACTGCTCCACCCACGACAACTATAATCGGCGCGATCAAGATAATGAACAGCTACGGCTTCAGGAGGCTGCCGATAGCGGATGCTGGCACGAACCGGCTTCTCGGATTCGTGACGTGTGTTGATATAGTGGACTTCCTTGGAGGGGGCATAAGGCACAACCTGGTTAGAAAGAAGTACGAGGGCAATATTTTAGCGGCCATCAATGCTGAGATAAGGGAGATCATGAGCACGAAGGTGATCTCAGCTCCAGATACAGCTTCTGTAGATGATGCGCTGAAGATCATGTACGAGCGCAACGTGGGCGGTCTCCCGATCGTGGATGAAAGGTCAAGAATAAAGGCGATCGTCACGGAGGAGGACTTCGTTGAGGTTGTGAGGAGTCTCGACATAGATAGGACCGTCAGGGACTACATGAGCCCGAATGTGGTCACAGCCCCAGCCAGCATGTCCATAGAGAAGACCTCCCGGATGATAGTGCAGAAGGGGTTCAGGCGCCTTCCGATAATCCAGGACGGCGTTCTGACAGGGATCATAACCGCCTCGGACATAATGAAGTACATGGCCTCAGGGGAGGCGTTCGGCAAGATCATAACAGGCGATATAAAGGACGTGATGGAGCAGCCGATAAAGGGCCTCATAAAGAGATCCCTCATCATGACAGATCCAAGGACCAGGCTGAAGGACGCTGCGAACCTGATGGTTGAGAAGGATGTGGGCTCCCTGCCTGTTATGGAGGGCGGCTCGATGGTGGGGATCATAACAGAGAGGGATTTCCTGAGGGCTTTGGCGGAGCATAGGGGAGTTGCGAGATGAGAGTTAAGGATTACATGGCAACACCCGTCTGGGTAGTGGAGAGGAATGAGCCCATCCAGAGGGCCAGGAACCTGATGTTCAAGCATGATATAAGCAGGCTTCCTGTGATGGACAAGGGGAAGCTTGTGGGGATAGTCACAAAGTACGACATATCGAACAGGCTAGCTCAGGCGGCGCCTGAATGGAGGAGGAGGCCGATCGACAGGATCCCTGTTCAGCTCGTGATGACCGAGAACCCGATCACTATATACCCGGATGCGACGCTAACCCAGGCTGCAGAGCTGATGATGGAGAACGAGATCGATGGCCTCCCTGTGGAGAAGGACGGGGAGCTTGTGGGCATAATAACCTCCAGGGATCTGCTCAGGTATTTCGCACAGCAGGACCTCGATTCCAAGGTTGGGGACCTCATGGCAGAGGGCATGGTGAGCGTTCACAGGCATCACACGATAGCGCATGTCGTGGAGCAGATGAACCTTCACGGGGTGAGCAGGGTTCTGGTCTACGAGGACAACATGCGACCTGTGGGAGTAATAACAAGATCTAACCTGACATTTGCGGGAATCTTCGATTCATTCGATCAGCCGAGGATGAAGAGCATAAAGATGACAAGAAAGGAGAGCACAGCCGGGCGGAAACAGTACAGGTACATAAAGCAGGTGCCGCTCGTCGCAGAGGATATAATGTCGTCTCCGATCATCGCTGCACGTGTCGATGACAGAGCGGTTGATGATGCGAAGGTTCTCGTGGAGAAGAGCATATGCGGCATGCCAGTCATCGAGAACGACAGCATGGTTGGTTTCTTCTCCACCAGAGAGATCGTCGCAGAGATAGGGAGATGGTGATGCATGCAGGTTAAGGATATAATGACCCCGCCGATAACGATAGACAAGTCTGAGCGTCTCGGGCATGCGCTCGATCTGATGGAGAAGCACGGCACCAGGAGGCTGCTCGTAACAAACAACGGCAAGCTCGGCGGCATAATAACGATGAGGCAGATCGCCAGGGTCCTCGGCACGAGAAGGCGGCTGGGAATGCCAGCCTCCTCACTCCACGTGGCCGCTGCGACGCTTGATGCGGTGATACCGGTGCACCCGGAGATGGGCGTAGAGGAGGCGATACTGCTGCTCCAGAAGACCTCAGTTCTTGTGGTCACGCAGAACGACGAGATCCTGGGATGGGTGAGGCCGAGGGAGATTCTCGCTAACGTCAAGCTCACAGGCGTCTCGAAGGATGCCATGCGCTCGGCCCTTACAGTATCTCCACGGGACAGGCTCATACATGCCAGAAGAATGATGATGGACAGGGATATCGGAAGGCTTCCGGTTCTAGATGGCGGAAAGCTCGTGGGGATCCTCACAGAGAGGGATATAGCAAGAGCTCTTCGGGCATTCCGCGATCTGGTATCATGGCGACAGCAGGAGACCAGGATAAAGAACCTTCTGGTCTCTGATGTGATGACGCATGATGTTAAGTACGTCTATGTGGACACGCCGCTTGAGGAGGTCCGGAGGATCATTCTTGAGGAGAACCGCGGAGGACTTCCGGTGCTCAACAGAGATGGATCGCTTGCCGGCATGATAACCAGGAGGTGCCTCATAGACTACCTGGTCAGGACCAAGGCCCTGGCCGCATAATCCTCTTTTTCAGGGGCTACTGATGGCCAGCCACTCCAGCCTGAAGTCCACGGTTTCCGTGATCCCTGAGCTCCGGGAGGTTCTATGAACCTGAGCAGGGCAGCGAGGAGCCTGGGAGTTCCTGTCGAGAGGCTTGAATCTCTGATGGATGGCATCCTGAAGCTCTCCAGCTGGCCCGAGCCCCGCCTTCTCCGCTTTGAGAAGGGCATATCAGGGGTCGAGCCGGGGACTGTGATATTCGAGAACGGCGATGTCGTCCATGGCTACCCTAAGATAAGGAGGGCGATGATGCTCGGCCCCGCCATCAGGAGGAACTTTCTCGACAGGGTAGCTGTCGAGGAGAAGATGAACGGCTACAACATAAGAGCTGTTTCCATCGACGGGGATGTGTACGCTCTGACCAGGGGAGGATACATATGCCCGTTCTCGACAGAGGTCGTCAGGGAGAGAATAGATCCGGATCTCTTCGAGGATCATCCAGATGTTGTCCTTTGCGGGGAGATGGTCGGTCCGGAGAACCCTTATGTGCCTAAGGATGTGTATCCTGTTGAGAGCATAGACTTCTACCTCTTCGACATCTCAAAGAAGAACTGCCGCTCGATGATGGGCGTTCATGCGACGCATGCTCTTGCAGAGGAGTACGGTGTTAATGTCGTACCGTTCTTCGGCGAGTTCCCTGTGGATAGAGCTGCAGAGGAGATATTTCGCATAATAAAACGGCTGGGAAGAGCGGGAAGGGAGGGCGTCGTTATAAAGGATCCTGAGAATCGAGCGAGCCCGCTGAAGTACACCGCCTCTGAGAGCAACTGCAGCGACCTGGAGTTCGCCTTCAGGTACTACAACGACTATGCTCAGGATTTCTTCCTTTCGAGGGTCGTTCGGGAGGGGTTTCAGTCGGTTGAGTGGAATGAGGACGAGGCGGCACTGAGAGAAAGAGCTTTAAGGCTCGGGGAGAGCATACTGCTGCCGCTCACCGATACGATCCGGAGAAGGATGCAGGGCGAGCAGATCATGCAGCAGGTGCAGATAAGGGTGAGATCGATACAGACCGCGCGCGACTTCGAGCAGCATCTCAGACGAATGGGAACGAAGGCGATATTCGACATACCGGAGCAGGACGGAGACAGGTACGTGGTCAGAATCCTGAAGCAGGTCATGTCCACGAACGACAAGACCCTCGCGGTAATCGAGGGCCAGCCCTGGTGAGTGGAGTTTTTGGAGCTGTTGTTCATATGAGTGAGATATGCGATATAGAGATGGAGGGGCATCTGATCGACTCGCTGATCCTGACAAAGGCGCTCGACAAGATCATGGATATGGGCGGCGAGTTCGAGATAAAGGAGTTCACTGTGGGCAAGAGAAAGGACGAGCCGAGCCATGTCAGGCTCACGCTTATCGGTAAGGATCCAGCGCACCTCAACCAGATCCTGGAGGCTCTGAACGCGCTGGGCGCGAGGCTCGTGGACTCAGAGGATGTCAGGCTTGAGCCGGCGCCCAGCGACATGGTGGTTCCGAGGGGTTTCTACTCGACCACAAACCATCCAACGTATATCAGGCTCAGAGGAACGTGGATCCCTGTTGAGGGGAGCAGGATGGACTGTCTCATTGTGGTATCAGGCAGCAGCGCGCGATGCACTCCGATACACCACATAAAAAAAGGAGACATGGTCGTCGTGGGGACCACCGGCGTGAAGGTCGTGCCTCCCGAGCGACCCCGCGAGAAATCGTTCTTCGGCTTCATGAGGAATGAGGTATCCTCGGAGCGTCCGAGCGTGGAGATCGTGAGGCAGATCGCAGCGGAGATAGTCTCGACAAAGAGGAAGGGCGGAAGGATCGCTGCGATCTGCGGCCCAGCGGTCGTCCACACAGGCGCTGCGCCTGCGCTTGCCCAGCTGATCAGAGATGGGTACATAGATGTCCTCCTCTCAGGAAATGCGCTCGCTGTTCACGACATAGAGAGACAGCTCTTCGGCACAAGCCTAGGAATGGACATGAGGGGTAACGCGACCTCAGGGGGTCACAGAAACCACCTTTACGCGATAAGCGAGATCATCGCCAGCGGCTCGATAGAGAACGCGATAAAGGAGGGCAAGATCAGGGGCGGCATAATGTACGAGTGCATTAAAAAAGGAATACCCTTCGTGCTTGCCGGCTCGATAAGAGACGACGGGCCGCTTCCTGAGGTCATAACAGACACTGTCAGGGCGAAGGATGCGATGGCAGAGGCACTGAAAGGGGTTGATATGGCGCTTATGATGGCGACGATGCTCCACTCGATCGCGACCGGGAACCTCCTGCCGTCGTATGTCAAGACGCTCTGCGTCGATATCAACCCCGCAACCGTCACGAAGCTCATGGACAGGGGCACAGCCCAGGCGATAGGCCTGGTCACAGATGTCGGGACGTTCCTGCCGATGCTTGCGGAGGAGATCAGGAAGGCAGGCGGCGGATCGCAGATCGGGTAGCCTTCCAGTACTCCCAGAAACAGGCCCGTGGAGATGGAGATGTGCAAGTATATCCTCTCCATCATAAGAGCAGAGCTGCTGCAGAACGCTGACGCCAAGACACTGGAGTCTGCACAGCGCTTCTTCAGAGAGCCTGTGAAGCTCTACGGTGTAAGGACGCCCGTGGTCAGGGAGATCGCAAGGCGTCATTTCAAGAGCATCCGCCATCTGGATAAAACGGATATCTTCGAGCTCTGTGAGGACCTTCTGGAGACGGATTACACAGAGGATGCGATCGTGGCGTTCGACTGGTCTTACGCCCTCCGCAGGAGCTACGAGCCCCAGGATTTTCATGTCTTCGAGCGCTGGGTGGGAGCTTACATCAACAACTGGGTCAAGTGCGACACCTTCTGCAACCACTCGCTCGGAACGTTCGTCGAGATGTATCCACAGCATATTGAGCGGTTGAAGAGATGGCCTGCATCAGAGAACCGCTGGGTGCGCAGGGCCGCGGCCGCGACCATGATAATACCAGCGCGCAGGGGTCTGTTCCTAAGCGATGTGCTCGAGATCGCTGATCTGCTTCTCAGAGACACTGATGATATGGTCCAGAAGGGCTGCGGCTGGCTCCTCAAGGAGGCCAGCAGATGCCACCAGCAGGAGGTCTTCCATTTCATCATGTCCCGGAAGGGCGAGATGGCCAGGACAACGCTGCGCTACGCCATCGAGAAGATGCCTCCGGATATGAGAAGGATGGCGATGGAGAGGTAGACAGACATCAAAACAGCCATCCCCTCGACAGGGCTCAGCTCGCATTGGGTGCACCTCCACCTATCGCTCATCCAGTTTTGAGATGACCATGAGATCCCTGAAGGCTATGCATCATCCCTGCACATGGACGGGCTCCGAGCGCATCCGAGGATCACATCCACATCACGCTCGGAAGCAGGCTCATCTGCAGCTCGAGCTCTGCAAGCTGGTGGTGGACATCTTTGTTTTTCAGGACCGATTCCAGATGATAAAGCCTAGCTACGACATCGAGGATTTTCACATCATTCTCTCCGCTCTTCGGCCTCACAGGGGAGTAGTAGATGTACCCGTGCTCTCTTTCCGCCTCGACGCCGAAGAAATCCCTGTCTGAGAAACCTCTGAACTCCGTGATCACAGGCTTGTATATGCTTCTGAGCCTGGGGAGGTAGTAGTCCTCCAGGATCTTCTGGACCATCCTGTTCTCGACATCCCTCAGTGATACCCTTATGTATCCCTGTCCGTGAATGTATTTCGAGTAGAAGACATTGTATCCAACCCTTGAGGTGATATCCACCTGGAGCATCAGGCGCATCTCCATATCGTCCCCAAGGGCTCTCAGGCTGTCGTTGAGGAAGTACCGGACCTCAAGCACGATGCCCTTCTCAAAGACAATCACCATGATGCTCTCGTCCTCAGAGGGCGCGAGGAACCTTATGGACTCGGGACGCCATCCGAATATTCTCTCAACATCATCCATGGCGGGCTCAGAGCGCGAAATCTCACGGAGCCCGCGGATCAGATCTCCTAAGGTCTCCATCAGGGCAACTCCCAAATCGAGCTTGTTCGAGCAGATCAGACTCTCTGCACGCCTCTGTGATAAAGGTTGTGCATTTACGGCCGGATTCCAATTATCATCTCCACCACCCATCAGAGGTGTCTGTATGCTCGTGCACTCGTATCGGTGAAACCAACAGCAATAACCCTCTGGACACATGTGGTACTTGGACGTGGATGGCATTATAGGCAGTTCAGCAATTCGAGCCCGCGAACTGCCTGCACTCATGCACGGAAAAGCCATCGTAGAAATTGAATAATAATATTAATAAATTTTTAAATTATTATCTCTACCAAAACCAGGTATACATTTGCTGAGCAGGAAGGTATATATATAACATACTAATAATCATTACCCAATAAGCAAATGTGGTGAGTAGCGATGATTTCGAGAAGGGGGGTAAGCTCAGTTCTGCCTCTCTGGCTGGCGATTTTGATCCTGGTTGCATCAGCGGATGCTGCCACTTATACGGTATGCCCATATGGCTGTACCAACAGCAGCATACAGGATGCCATCAACCATGCCAGCCCGGGAGACACCATCGTGGTATATTCCGGAACGTACAACGAGAACGTGATGGTGAACAAGCCGCTGAAGCTGGTGGGCATCAACAATCCCACCATCAAAGCACTCAATCCAGCAGAAAACGCTGTGTCGGTCACCGGCTCCGGTGTGGTTCTGACCGGCTTCACGATCACCGGCGCATCGACCGGCAACGGCATAGATGTTTCGAACACAAGCCCGCTGATATTCTACAACAACATCGAGGGCAACGGTGTGGGCCTCAGAAACACCCTGGCGTCAACGATCCTCTCGAGGGCATGCTTCTGGGGCGCTGGTGGAGTTGGGAGAGATAAGGGCAAGCCTGTGAGCCCGAACAACGTTGTGATCGGCTCAGTGGATTATGCCCCGTGGCTCACGGCCAGAACCATAAACGGAAAGATAACAAACGCATCTCCTGTGGTCTTCGACAATCCCGATGCCGGTATCAGGGTCGAGCTGAGGGGAATTGTGTACAGCGGGACAATAATGGGCAGCGCCGCCTACATGCCTGGCGAGGAGCCATATGATGCATCGAAACTGCCTGCCATACCGATCAGGTACTTTGATGTCATACTGACAGGCAATCCGGGCGGCGAGGCCACCATAACCGCATCATACGCTGATGCGGATCTCGCATACGTTGCCGAGAACTCGCTCAACCTCTACGTCTGGGATGGCAACAACTGGATCGCGGCCAGGAATACAGTTGTAAATGCGGCGGAGAACCGTGTGAGCGGAAAGTTCTCAGCATCTCTGCTCACAGGATCACCGGTTGCTCTCGCAGGCAAGGATTACAGTGTTACAATAGATCCAGCATCGAGCCCGGTTCCGTATACGAGCAAGCCAGTTCTCACAACATTCCAGGTTGAGTCGATATGGGATCTGCTGACAGCAGAGTACAGGATCGATGGCGGTAACTGGAATATAATAAGCACAGGCATAGGCGCCAAGAGCTGGTACTATCCCGGATGGTCGATGACAGATGATGAATGGGCCAAGCTTGGGGCTGGCAGTCACGTCATAACGTTCAGGTTCACAAGAGCCGGTGCGCCCGATATCACTGAGACCTGGATGTTCGTCAAGTCCATGGACACCAGTCTGGTGAGACTCATAACTCCGAACGGTGGGGAGGTCCTGAAGAGGCAGATCCCGTTCACGATAACCTGGACAATGCCATCGTCAGCGTCCGTATCTGGAGTGGTGCTCTCGTACTCGACGGACGGAGGAAAGACATTCCCGCACACGATAGCGAGCATAATGGGACCTGCGACGAGCTTCAGCTGGCGGCCGCCGAACATAGCAACAACACAGGCGCGCGTCAAGGTCACGGTGATCTACGAGACCGGCGCCCAGGCGTCTGACACGAGCGACGGAGACTTCACGATACAGAAGGGATACTCCTTCACGGCGTGGAGGCCGGACTTCGGAGGGTACTACACATCGTTCAGAGCCTGGCTCAAACCGCCTTACTCGTTCAGGGCAGGATGGTAGGGATCTGTGGCCGCCCACAGATCCAATCTTATTTTTATAGAAAATTTTTTAAAACTACTTTGATGGAAAGCATTCTTCGACATGCATCCTCGAACAGGAGGTTAATAGAAATCCTCGGGCGATCCTTCAACAGGTGGAAACTCTACGTCATCCAAGCGGGATCAGCAGCACCGCTGACAACACAGCGGCAAGCATCATCGCCCTCCCGATGAGTGAGATCGCCGAGGAGATATCCTCGCTCTCCGGATCCCGGCCCTCGTCCAGTATCGTGTAAACCCCTGGCTTCTCCATTCTCGTGCCAAGAGCGCCAGCGGCTGCTGCCATCGGCCAGCCGGAGTTCGGGCTGGGAGTGACAGAGCGGTATCGCATGCATGCCCGGAGGATGTCCTGGGCTTTAGTGGGCGAGGCTATCATGATCAGCGGCAGGCTAAGCCTGGCTGGGATCCAGTTCAGGATGTCGTCAAGCCGGGCGGGGACGTACCCGATCTCGCGGAGCTCCTCGGTCCGGTATCCGAGCATGCTGTCCATCGTGCTCACGGCCTTGAACGCAAGCGCGGCCTCCACGCCGGCGCCTAAATATGAGAAGAGCACGTAGTAGAAGAGAGGCGAGACGATCGTATCGACGTAGTTCTCGGACAGCGACTCTATGACTGCGGATCTGGCCTGTGCGTGTGTGAGGTTCAGAGGATTCCTGCTCACCAGGGCCGGAAGGAGGCGCTTTGCGGCATCGAGGTCCTCATCGATGAGACGGCCTATCTCTCTGGATGTGGAGATCAGGCTCCTGAAGGCGAATGTAGATTTCAAAAGGTATGAGGAGGAGATAAGAGCGAGGAGATCGCCCATAAGCCGGTGCCCGGCGAGATCTCCAAGGGCGTATGCGATGTGGATGAGAGCAACGCCAGCGAGCACGGCTCCTGTGATCACAACAACCGAGATCACCAGCCCTGAGATCTTCCTCCGCGGCACCATCCGCCTGAGACGATCCACTGCCTTTCCGATTATCACCACAGGGTGAAGCGCGGCTGGCGGCTCCCCCAGGATGATATCGATCAGGAGCGCCAGGATGAGGACTGAAAGCGGGGGTGGCTCGATAATTTCTGTGATCATGTCTGAGATCTGACCCTCCTCCAAACGGCCTCCAGCTCATCACCTCTCATCAGAGCCTCAACAACCTCTGCTGCGACATCAACTCTGTGAAGCATGGTGCAGCCATCACATCTCCACACACCATCAATCATGCAGCCAAGCGATTCGTCGAGGCATGGATAGAAGGGGCAGAAGCAGAATGTGCAGTCCTGACCCTCGAAGTGGCAGGGGTAACGATCGCAGCTCTCCCTCATGCACCCTCCAGGATATTCTTGAAGGCGAGGACCAGCCTCTCGTTCTCCTCCCTCCTGCGCACAGCAACCCTCACGTATCCGTCAAGACCGAATGATCTGCAGTCCCTTATGAGAATGCCCTCATGTAGCATCCTCTCCGCAACTTCTCCCGAATTAAGACCTGTGCTCCTCACATCAACGAGCATGAAGTTCGTGCTGCTCCTCAGCGGTCTCAATCCAATGCTTCTCAGAGCATCACTCAGCCACTCAAGCTCTTTGATGATAACCTGCCTGCTCCTCTCGAGAAACTCCACATTCTTCAGAAGATGAACGGCGACTGCAGATGCTATCGAGCTTATCGACCATGGTATCCGTGCTCTGTTCATTATCTCCGCAAGCTCTCTGTTCGTGACTGCGAATCCGAGCCGCAGCCCCGGGACGCCAAATGATTTGGTGAGGGATCTCATGACCACCAGTCCCTCCATATCGGGAGCGAGGTCTGCAAGGCTCTGATCAGGATCGGAGAGCTCTATGAAGGCCTCATCGACGAGAAGAAATACCCCGCAGTCATCACAGCGTTCTGCAAGCCTCATGATCTCCTCTCTATATGTGAGAACCCCTGTGGGATTGTTCGGGTTGCAGAAGAACGCTGCTTTCGCACCCCTCAAAAGCGGTTCATCGAATACCGAATTGAGATCCTTCGGATCCTCAAGACCAAGATCTGTTCTGACGATCTGTGCGCCAGCAAGCCTTGACTGGGTCTCGTACTCGCCGAAGGTGGGGGAGGGTATGAGCGCAACCTCGCCGTCATCAATACAGACCTCAGAGAATATTCTTATTATCTCAGATGATCCGTTTCCGGGGACAATATTCTCCGGATCCACTCCGACGAATGATGCTGCAGCCTCCCTGAAATCGCTGTATGTGATATCTGGATAATGGCATATGTTTTTCAGCTCCTGCATCACGAGATCCTCTAAGGGAGGGGAGCCGAGGGGGTTGATGCTGGCGCTGAAATCCAGAATCTCCATGCCGAGTGCTCTGGACATCTCACGTACCCTGCCACCGTGCTGGCATGGCTCTGTCGCCGCAAAGCTTCTGCGAACTCTCATCCAGAGCCCGTCAGATCTCAACAATTTGAACCTGGCGGATGCATCAGAAGAGCCATTCGACAGAGCTGAACAATGGAGAGGCATGGTCTCGAATCTGCCTCAAAATATCCACCGCCCTCGATGGCCACACCGGATACTCAGAGCCACTGCACCTATCGCACTGTCGATGCAGTTGCTTTATCGGTGTGTAATTGAATAACTGAATGAATGACCGAACATCGATAGGATGCGCCTGTTCAATGCTTCGCGGCACATTCTGTCAGCCTCTTGTGATTCAACCCATCAATAATGAGCCCGGGGCAGATACGTCGAGCGGTCAGAACTCCTCGATTGATACGGCATGCTTACGCAGCAAAACGAGATCCCAGAGGGCATTGCTCAACTCGCGATCCATGCATGTAGCACCAAATACCTCTATATTCACAGAGAGAATTGTGTATGGTATGCAACATCTCATTGTAGGTATCTTCTGACGAGAGTGAGGATGACGGGAAATTTGGGGAAACACATTATTTTGCTCTAAATCAAAAAATTTGGGATTGTTATTAATATATGTGTGATAAGACCATATTCAATGCGATACTTATTACTATTTTTATTATATAATTTTGTTTTGAATATATTAAACGGTGTTATCAATTTTATAAAACAATAACCCGCCGAAAGGGTTTTATGTACTTCGCGCATAGGGTGAGCTGCATATACAGGAAAGGAGGCCAAGAACCCAATGGCAAAGCTCGAGGGCAGCTTTACAGTTGAGGACATGAAGAATGTCCAGATCAACATAGGGGCTGTCGTTAAGGAGGAGGAGGAATGGGACCAGCCGATGGGTCCGTTCCCGAAGCCACAGATCGCAACCCTGCGCGACTGGGACTTCAAGATTTTGAACCGTTACAGAATATTCTACGCGCCTGCAGACGATACCTGTACACTGTGTACATACGGCCCATGTGACCTCACCGGCAACAAGCGTGGAGCATGCGGCATAAACATGGAGGGGACGTGCGGAAAGATCGTTCTAGTCGCATGCCTGATGGGCACATGTGCTCACACCGCACATGGAATACATCTGTATCACTGGGTGATGGATCGCTTCGGCGATATGAAGTTCGATATGGGGTCAGAGATCCTCTATGATGCGCCGATATACCAGACGGTCATGGGTAAGAAGCCCAGGACGCTGAAGGAGTTCGGAGAGGGGCTTACATACATTGAGGAGCAGGTTGCAAATCTCCTCGCGGCAACACACACCGGCCAGGAAGGCAGCTACACGGATTTCGAGTCCAAGGCACTGCATGCAGGAATGCTGGACATGCTCGGAATGGAGATCTGCGATATGCTCCAGGTAGTGGCCTACGACATGCCGCGCGGTGATCCGAATGCTCCCCTCGTTGAGATCGGAATGGGGACCCTCGATCAGAACAAGGCTGTGCTGATCGCATACGGTCATAACCTGGCGGCAGGTGCCGAGGCGATGGTCTACATCGAGAACAACAAACTCTGGGACAAGGTGGATATTGGAGGCGTCTGCTGTACAGCCCACGACCTGACGAGGATCACCGAGGCCGGGAATCCGTCGATTCTGCCGCAGAATCTCGGACCCAAGGCGAAGGTCGCCGGCGCGATCGGATGGTGGCGGAAGATGGTCAGGGCCGGCATCATGGATGTGGTGATGGTCGATGAGCAGTGCGTGTGGTGTGATACGCTTAAGGACTGCGAGGAGCGCAAGATCCCCGTCATCGCAACCACCGACAAGATAATGTACGGTCTGAAGGACAGGACAAATGATCCAGTCGATGCCATAGTTGATGATCTCGCTAACTTCAGGGTGCCGGGCGTTGTTATACTTGACCCGATGAAGGCAGGTGAGGTTGGCGTCAAGACAGCGATTGCTGTTAAGCCGAAGCGCGCTGAGATTAAGGCTAAAAGCATTCTTACAGAAGAGGAGTTCAAGAAGCTGGTCTCGAGCTGTACCAAGTGCAACGAGTGCGCTTTCGTCTGCCCACCACACATAAGAATAAGCCATCTCATGGAGGAAGCAGCCAAAGGCAACCTCGAGCCGTTCTCCTCCACGTACGAGGTCTGCGTTGGCTGTGGCAGATGCGAGCAGGTCTGCAGGCAGGATCTCCCGATACTCAAGATGTATGAGTATGCCAACAGGGAGTACATAAAGAACCAGAAGTTCAAGATGAGGGCAGGCAGAGGTCCGGCAAAGGATACAGAGATCAGGACAGTTGGTGCTCCAATCGTCCTTGGCACGATACCTGGCGTTATTGCGCTGGTCGGATGCAGCAACTATCCGAATGGCACAAAGGAGGCATATGACATCGCCAAGGAGTTCGTCGACCGTGGCTACATTGTTGTGACCTCCGGATGCATGGCAATGGACATGTCCCTCTACACAAACGAGGAGGGCAAGACCATATGGGAGCAGTACCCGGGTGGCTTTGATGGCAGGAACATATGCAACGTGGGTTCATGCGTAGCCAACTCGCATATAGGCGGAGCTGCGATCAAGGTCGCCACGATATTCGCCCACAGGAATCACAGGGCTAACTGGGATGATATCGCGGATTACATCCTCTCCAAGGTCGGAGCGTGCGGCATTGCGTGGGGTGCATACTCGCAGAAGGCTGCATCCATTGCCACGGGATGTAACAGACTTGGCGTGCCTGTTGTTGTGCAGCCGCACTCTGTGATATACCGCAGGGCGTTCCTGGGCAGGGCGGATGTACCTGAGGACTGGGTCGTCATAGATGCAAGAGATGGCTCCAAGGTGAGGGTCGAGCCTGCTCCTGAGCATCTGTTATACGTGGCGGAGACAAAGGAGGAGGCCATGCTGATGATGGCCAAGCTCTGCTTCAGGCCCAGCGACAACTCCATGGGCAGGATGATCAAGCTGACCCACTACTGCGACATATCCATGAAGTACTTCGGCAAGCTGCCTGATGACTGGCCGGTATATGTCAGGCACGCATCCGAGATTCCGCTCGCCTGGAAGGATCAGATGATGAAGGAGCTCGAGGAGAAGTACGGCTGGAAGATCGACTGGAAGGGGAAGAAGATCATCGAGGGTCCGCTCAGGCCGGCGGATGTGAGCTTCGATCCGACCAACATCGAGAGGAAGATTAGGGTCAGGAAGTGAGGGAAATGGCAGTCGATACAACCAAAAACCCCATACCTTTTGAGATGGCCCAGATCCCGGGGCCTGAGATGGCAAAGGCCTATCCTGTGAAGGTCATAGGCGCCATCATAAAGAAGGCCAAGAGGCCGCTGCTGGTCGTGGGAGGAGAGCTCTTCGACGACCCGATCATGTTCGACAAGGCGATAGAGATCGCCAAGGCGAAGAACATGACCATCGCAGCGACAGCTCACACGATCAAGGGCTTCATCGAGAGAGGGTACACGACGAACGTCTATCAGATCGGCCTGCATCCTCTGACTAACTACCTCCGGTTCAAGGACTGGAAGGGCCTGGATGGGCAGGGACACTACGATGTGGTCATCTTCATGGGTATCTTCTACAAGTTCGCCAACGCCATGTTCTCCGCGCTGAAGCACTTCAACAGGGACATCAAGCGCATCTCCATTGACAGGTACTACCATGTCAACGCTGATATGACATTCGGGAACCTGGCGTTCGACTCTGCAGGATACCACGAGGCGATCGATGAGCTGATTGCAATACTGAAGAAGTGATGTGAATAACAATTCCAAAATTTATTTTGGTATTAGGAGAGGTGTAGAAATGGCTGAAGAGATTCAACTGGACATATCCCCGATGTACGAGGGGGAGCGCATAAGGAAGGAAGACCTGTGGGTAGAGATGGGCGGACCGAAGGCAGACGGATTCGAGCTGACACTGGCCGCCTCGATGGACGAGGTAGAGGACGGGAAGGTCACGATCATCGGGCCTGACCTGAAGGATGTCAAGGAGGGCTCAACGATCCCCTTCGGCATGATATTCAAGGTCGCAGGCGAGAAGATCGAGAAGGACCTGGAGTCGATCATAGAGAGGCGCAACCACGCTCTGCTCTCCTACATAAGCGGCCTCATGCACCTCAACCAGAGGTACGATATCTGGATGAGGCTGGGCAAGAGCCTCCAGAAGAAGGGCGTCACATCATGGGAGCAGATATTCAAGCCTGTCATCAACCTGTACAAGGCCGAGATGCCCTTCATCGAGAAGATGGAGGTCACAATCGTCACGGACCCGGCGAAGGTAAAGGAGGAGCTGGAGAAGGCGATGAAGGTCTACAAGGCGAGGGACGAGAGGGCGAAGGGTCTGCACGATGAAGACGTGGATGTCTTCTATGGCTGCACTCTCTGCCAGGCGTTCGCCCCCACAAGCGCATGCGTTGTGACGCCCGACAGGCCTTCGCTCTGCGGTGCCATCACATGGTTCGATGGCCGCGCTGCGTCCAAGGTCGACCCGGAGGGCCCGCAGTTCCCGATACCCAAGGAGGGGCTGAAGGACCCGATCACTGGAGAGTATGAGAGCATCAACCAGATGGCTGCAAAGAGATCCGGCGGCGAGTACACGGTGATGAAGCTGTACACCTTCTTCGATGCACCACACACCTCATGCGGCTGCTTCGAGACGATCGGCTTCTACATGCCTGAGGTCGACGGAATAGGGATCGCGGACCGCGACTTCAAGGGCGCTGCTCCTAATGGCCTGCCGTTCTCGACCATGGCCGGACAGACAGGCGGCGGCAAGCAGGTCGTCGGCTTCCTCGGAATGGGAGTTCTCTACTACTTCTCCCCGAAGTTCCTCCAGGCAGATGGCGGCTGGCGCAGGATAGTCTGGATGTCCAAGAGGCTCAAGGAGAGGGTGAAGGAAGGAATACCCGCGGAGATGTACGACAAGATCGCCACCGAGGACGATGCCAAGGATCTAGAGTCCCTGAAGAGGTTCCTGCTCAAGGTCGACCATCCTGTCGTGACGGGTGTTGTGAGGCCTGTTGACGGCAAGAAGATCACCGAGGGCTGGAAGTTTGAGGAGATAACAGACGAGCTCAAGGAGAAGGTCATCGCCTTCATCGAGAAGTATGGAGGAGAGATCGATACAGACAACGTGAAGAACGAGCTCCTCATGAGCGAGGGGCAGTTCATGCAGGTTGTCGAGGCACTCCAGGCCGATGGCGTGCTAGAGTGAGTTGGAGGATTTTGAAATGGCCAAGCTGGTATTGAAGAAGAAGGAGGCGGCTGCGCCCGCGGCCGCTCCTGCTGCCGCAGCCCCTGCGGCTGCCGCACCTGCTGGAGCTCCGGCGTTCGCCATGCCCGCGGCCGGCGGTGCTGGCATAAAGCTGGTGCTGAAGGACGCGAAGATAACAATAGACAAGGTGGTTCTGGCGAAGTAGAACACCTGTCTCCTCTATATTTTTGCTGAGGGAGATTGAGAGGGAGGTTTTGGATATGGCCAAGTTAGTGCTCAAGAAGAAGGAAGCTGCTGCACCCGCAGCTGCTCCCGCGGCTGCTCCCGCATCTGCGGCTGCCGCACCTGCTGCACCGATGTTTGCGCCCGCTGCTGGTTCTCAGGGAATCATCCTGGAGCTCAGAGGTGCGACTGTACATATTCAGGAAGTAGTCATCAAGCAGAAGAAGTAAGGAAGGCTAGATCTTGGGGAGAGTAATAGCGATAACAGGGAAGGGCGGTACTGGCAAGACTGCAGTCGCCGCTCTTCTGGTCAGGTATCTGATCAAGAGCGGCAGGAAATACCGTGTTCTGGTGATCGATGCAGATCCAGATTCGAACCTCGCTGATGCTCTGGGCGTGGAGGTCACGAAGACCGTTGGGGATATGAGGGAGTTCATGCAGGAGGCCAGGTACACCACACCGCCGGACACGGACAAGGAGAGGCTCTTCGAGGCGAAGATCTTCGAGATCCTTGTCGAGGAGAACGGCTACGATCTTCTGGTCATGGGCAAACCCGAGGGCTCTGGATGCTACTGTTTTGTCAACAACCTTCTCAGGGGCATAATGGACAGGCTGATAGATCAGTACGACATCACAATCATAGACACCGCTGCAGGCCTGGAGCACTTCAGCAGGAAGGTGATCCCTGACCTGGACTCTTTGATCGTGGTCACTGACTCCTCCAGGCGTGGTCTCACCACAGGTGAGCGGATAAGGGAGCTGGCCTCGGAGCTGGGTCTGAAGTACAACAACCTCTACGTCATCGCAAACAAGGTGACAGAGGGCAATAAGGAGAAGATCATCGAGAACGCCAGGTCCGTCAGCCTCAATGTTATCGGCACAATCCCCTATGATGAGAGGTTAGCCAGCTTCGATCTGGTGGGAGACCCATTGATCAACCTGCCTGACGATACGCCCGCGGTGAAGGAGATCGAGGAGCATGTCGTCAAGGCTCTTGGTATTTGAAGGGTGATTTATATGGCAGAGGAGAAGAAGATCAAGTTGTCAGATCTGAACAAGACTTTGGCGGAATACGGCGTTGAGGCCATCGAGGGAGTATCCATCGAGGGCGATATAGAGATCGAGATAGATACCGGGGCTGCCGGCATAGGGCCGCTCTTCGCCTACTACTTCGGCCAGGAGGTTGCCCAGATCGCAGTGCAGCTCGTCAAGTTCGCCAGGAGCATGGGATATCCGGTAGATGCTCTGCTCCAGCCTGCCGCAGTTGCGCATGCGATAGCTCCAGCCCCTGCTGAGGTCGTAGAGGCCGCAGCCAAGGTACCGGAGTGGAAGGTCGCCACAAGCCTGGTCCAGGCGAAGTTCCAGGTCGGAATCGACGAGACCTGGAAGTATCCGATCCAGGAGGTCACGCTTGGAGCCACGAAGGCAGATGGCGGAAGCAGAGGTCACACGATCAAGATAGGCGGAGAGAAGGCGCTGCCGTTCTTCTACGATGCGCCGATGCCGCACAGGCCCGTGGTCACGATGGACGTCTTCGACATGCCCATCGGAATGGCAAAGGCGGTCAAGATGCACTATGAGGATGTCGTCAATGATCCCGGCGAGTGGGCGAAGAAGGCTGTAACAAAGTTCGGCGCTGATCTCGTCACAATACACCTCATAAGCACAGATCCCCTCCTGAAGGATACACCTCCCAGAGAGGCAGCCAAGACGGTCGAGGAGGTCCTCCAGGCTGTGGACGTTCCGATATGCATCGGCGGCTCCGGCAACCCGGACAAGGATCCTGAGGTCCTCAAGGCTGCTGCAGAGGTCGCACAGGGCGAGCGCGCGCTGATCGCAAGCGCCAACCTGAACATGGACTGGGAGAAGATCGGGAGGGCGTGTGTGGACAATGGTCATGTATGCCTGGCATGGACGCAGCTCGAGATCAACTCCCAGAAGGAGCTCAACAGGAAGCTCATGAAGGTCGCCGGAGTGCCGAGGGAGTCCATAGTTATGGATCCGACAACGGCTGCCCTCGCATACGGTCTCGACTTCGCGTACACCAACATGGAGCGCATAAGGCTCGGAGCGCTGAAGGGCGACGAGGAGCTCACATTCCCGATGTCCTCAGGCACTACAAACGCATGGGGCGTCAGGGAGGCCTGGATGGTCCGCTCGCCCAACAAGGAGGACTCGGACTGGGGCGACAGGATGCTCAGAGGCCCGATCTGGGAGATCATCACCGGATTCTCGCTTGCGATGGCAGGCGTTGATCTGTTCATGATGATGCATCCTCTTGCGGTCGCATACCTCCAGGAGATCACTCAGACTCTCATGGGACTGATAGATGCGCAGACTCCTGATTTAACCAACTGGGTCAAGATGGAGGTCTGATAGCGATGAAGGAAAAGAGCCCCCTAAACCTTTACAAGCATCTGCCTCAGACCAACTGCGGAAAGTGCGGGCTGCAGACGTGCATGGCATTTGCAGCAGCTCTTATCGACAGGTCCAAGCGCGTCGAGGAGTGCACACCGCTGGTTGAGGATAAAAAGTACGCGAAGAAGTATGAGACCCTCAAGTCGATAGTTGCCCCTGAGATAAGGCTCGTCTATGTGGGCACAGGCGAGAAGGAGCTGAAGGTCGGCGGCGAGGATGTCATGTACCGCCACCAGATGACGTTCTTCAACAAGCCGCCATTCGCATACGATGTCACTGATACAATGGACGAGGCAGCTCTCGTCGAGCGCGTGAAGAAGATCAGCACGTGGAAGAAGTTCTACATAGGCAAGTGGGAGCGCGTGGAGATGATCGCGGTCCGGTCGACCTCTGGCGATCCCGCGAAGTTCGCCGCGTGCGTGAAGAAGGTGATGGAGACCACAGACTATCCGATGATACTCTGCTCCTTCGATCCGAAGGTCCTGAGGGCCGGCCTCGAGGTCGCAGCGAAGACCAGGCCTCTGGTTTATGCAGCGAACAAGGAGAACTGGCAGGAGGTCGCGAAGCTCGTCCACGAGTTCAACGTGCCCGTTGTTCTCAGCGTGCCCTTCGATCTTGACGGCCTCAAGTCGATGGCGCTGACGTTCGAGCAGATGGGCATCCACGATCTCATCCTGGATTTCGGAACAGCGCCCAACGGCAAGAAGCTCCAGGAGTCGCTGCACAACCTCCTCAAGCTCAGAAGGGCGGCGCTCGAGGAGGGCCAGAGGGATATCGCCTATCCGACGATCGCCCTGCCGATCAACGCATGGTTCACCACCAAGGACCCGGTGAGGGCTGCGTACTGGGAGTCCATCCTCACAGCGACATTCGTCATACGCGGCGCCTCTATAATGATCAAGCACTGCATCGAGCCGCACTGCGTGATGCCTGACATGCACCTCAGGTATAACATCTACACCGACCCGAGGAGACCTGTCCAGGTCAAGCCCGGCATCTACAAGGTCGGCAACCCCACAGAGGAGTCGCCGGTCTTTGTCACGACGAACTTCGCCCTCACCTACTACACAGTCGAGTCGGATGTCGCCTCGAACAACATCGATGCCTACATAATGTCCATCAACACAGACGGTATCGGTGTGCAGGCATCGGTCGCAGGCGGCCAGCTGAACCCGCAGAAGATCGTCGATGCGTTCAAGGAGGCCGACTTCGACCTCACAAAGATGAAGTATCCGTCGATCGTTCTGCCAGGTATGGCCGCGAAGTTCAGCGGCGAGCTCGAGGACCTCTTCGGAGGAAAGGTGAAGATCCTGGTGGGACCAGAGGATTCCGGACGCATAGTCGACTGGATGAAGAGCTACTGGCCACCGAAGTGAAGCCCAGGGGGTTGAAGCCCCCTGTCGCTTTCTGTTTCTTTTTGTATTCCAATACACCCTGTCCACATGGTCTCATGCTGCTGATTCTGCTTCTCGGCTTTTCCGGCTGTAGAAGATGCGATTCCTGAGATGGCGTCGAGGGCCGCATCTTCCTGCGAAATGACGATCTATAGGAGCTGATAGGCCATCAGAACATGGGTTTTATGTACATCCTCTGACAAGCACCTCCCATGGAACCAGCTGGGATGTTGGAGAGGCTTCATGCAAAGGTCGATGAGCAGCCTTTCGCACGAAGGCTTGGTATGAGGCTTGTTGAGCTAAGGGAGGGATACTCGAAGGTCGAGATGGAGCCATCTGGTGATAACAGGAACTTCTTCGGAACAGTCCATGGTGGGGCGATATTCTCCCTGATAGACCAGGCGTTCGGTGCAGCTGCAAACTCTCACGGAACAGTCGCTGTGGCGATAAGCGTGACCGTGGACTACATTCGTCCCGCGGCTCCGGATGAGACGCTCTATGCTGAGGCCAGAGAGATCAGCAGAACAAGGCGGATCTCAACATACAACATCGAGGTCAGAAACCAGGACGGAGAGCTGAAGGCCGCATGCCTTGCGATGGCATACCGGAGGGACGAGAAAATCCAGTTCGAGTGATAGATAGTAACAGTGCGCAAGCTCCGGCCTTCAGGCCGGAGAGGGAGTAACGCAGAACCAAACTTGTACGATCTTGAGGTTCACGGTGCGCTGCTCAGCTGAGGATATCACAGTTCAAGCCGTCTCGTCCGCCACAGAAAACTGTATATTATTTGGATGGAATGTGTAGAAGCATAGCTTCCGGATGCAACTCGCATGCGACAGATCTCCCTGCGAGCGCTGAAAGTTTCTGCAGTGAGTGCCCATTCATCATGCATGCCTGTGTTTGTGTGATGGATGATGCGCGTCGCAGAATTCTGAATTCGATGTGATGTGTGCTGGGTTCAAAGCTACCACCAGGGCATGCGGTTCATAATGCTGGAGGTATCTCCGGAAGATCGCGCAGCAGGATGGATGCATCTCATATCTTGCTTGTGGAGGTCACTTGGATGGGATACACCCTGACGGAGAGGATCCTGAGGGATCATCTCGTTGATGGAATGTATGAGCCGGGAAGCGAGATCGGCATAAGGATAGACCAGACCCTGACACAGGATGCGACCGGCACCATGGCCTATCTTCAGTTCGAGTCGATGGGCCTTGAGAGCATAGCCACAGAGCTCTCTGTGAGCTATGTTGATCACAACACGATACAGGTAGGGTTCGAGAACGCGGACGATCACAGGTATCTCCAGTCGGTCGCTGAGCGCTATGGCATATACTTCTCACGCCCGGGTAACGGCATATGCCATCAGGTGCATCTTGAGAGATTCGGGCGCCCCGGAAAGACGCTGCTCGGATCTGACAGCCACACACCAACAGGTGGTGGCCTGGGGATGATAGCAATAGGCGCGGGTGGGCTCGATGTGGCTGTGGCCATGGGTGGCGGGCCTTACTACCTGACAGCCCCAAGGGTGATGGAGGTGCATCTGACAGGAGAACTCCAGCCCTGGGTCACCCCGAAGGATGTCATACTGAAGGTCCTGCAGATCCTCTCGACGAAGGGGAACGTGGGATGGGTCTGCGAGTACACCGGCGATGGAGTTACCGGGCTCACCGTGCCTGACAGAGCCACGATCACAAACATGGGCGCTGAGACCGGAGTCACGACCTCGATATTCCCGAGCGATGAGCAGACCAGAAGGTTTCTCGCAGCCCAGGGGAGGGTAGAGCACTGGGTGCCGCTCTCTCCTGACAGGGATGCCACTTACGATAAAAGCATCGAGATCGATCTCTCTGAGCTCGAGCCGCTTGTTGCAGCGCCCCACAGCCCCGGAAACGTCATCCCTCTGAGCAGGGTGGTGGGCACTCCTGTGGATCAGGTGCTCGTAGGCTCGTGCACCAACTCATCGTACACGGATATGATGACCGTTGCTAATATGGTCAGGGGCAGACATCTCCCTCCAAACGTAAGCTTCGGTGTCGCCCCAGGCTCGAGGCAGGTTCTCAGGATGATGGCCAGGAGCGGCGCGCTCGACGATCTCATAGCCTTTGGCGCCAGGATCCTGGAGAGCGCATGCGGATTCTGCATAGGCAACAGCATGTCGCCCGGCACAGACGCCGTCTCGGTCAGGACGAGCAACAGGAACTTCAAGGGCAGATCCGGAACTCCGAGCGCAAACGTTTACCTGACGAGCCCTGTGGTTGCTGCTGCGGCCGCGATAAAGGGCGAGTTTGTTGACCCGAATGATCTGAACATGGAGTACCCAAAGGTGGAGATGCCTGAGAGGTTTGAGATAGACGACAGCATGATCATCCCACCAAAACCCGCTGCTGATCGGGCGAGGGTTAAGATATTTAGAGGTCCGAACATCGGTGAGCCGCCGAGGAACGCGCCGATGCCTGAGAGCATTACAGGGATAGTCACCATAAAGGTCGAGGACAACATAACGACGGATCACATAATGCCTGCTGGCTCGCGGCTGAAGTACAGGTCGAACGTGCCGAAGTACTCGACATTTGTATTCGAGCCGCTGGATCCGGAGTTTTCCAGAAGAGCTGCTGATCTCCGTGATAAGGGGCTGCACAACATCATTGTGGCGGGTCTGAGCTACGGCCAGGGATCGTCCAGGGAGCACGCTGCGATGTGCCCGATGTATCTCGGCGTTAAGGCGGTCGTGGCGAAATCCATAGAGAGGATACACGCCGCGAATCTCGTGAACTTCGGGATACTGCCGCTCTACTTCGTCCGGGAGTCGGATTACGACATCATCGAGCAGGGCATGAGCATGAGAGTGCCTGGTATCAGAAAGGCGCTGGAGAGCGGGGAGTCTGAGGTGAGGGCGATGGCCGGCGACCGCGAGATCCCGCTCCGGCTGGAGCTTAGCAGGCGGCAGAGGGAGATACTGCTCGCAGGAGGGCTGCTTCCGTACACGGTGAGGGGCGTATCTGCATGAAGGGGGTCTGATGCTTGGAGGCCGCTGAGATACTCTTCTATGTGATAGTGTTCCTGATAGCCTACATGATCGCCAGGATAATCCTGAAGATCATGCGTGGATACTGAGCCCGGCGGGCACCGCCTGTCCGGACCATGGAATATCCGTCACGCGCTGGCATCTGGATGCATTCTTGGATGTGACTTGCTCTCCGGCCTGAAGGCCGGAGTTTGCGCTCTTCTGCTTATCAGCCTATACTTCTGTACAGCGTATCCCTCTGCACCGGTATCCTCCCGTGCTTCTTTATGAGGTCCTGGAACTCATCCGGAGACATGTACTGTCCCTCTCTGGATCCCGCGCATCTGGATATGTTCTCCTCCATGAGCGTCCCGCCGAGATCGTTGGCACCCCATTCTATCGCTGCGCCTGCGACCTCCCTGCCGAGCTTCACCCAGCTCGCCTGGATGTTTGTGATGTACGGATAAAGCGCAACTCTTGCGAGCGCGTGCATCTTGAGATTCTCAAGGATATCCGGAGGTGATGATATCCTTCCGAGCTCTGTGTTCCCGGGGACGAATGGGAGCAGCACGAACTCCGTGAACCCTCCGGTCTCCATCTGTATCGATCTGATCACCTCCAGATGGCTCAATCTCTCCTCGAAGCTCTCGATGTGGCCGTAGAGCATCGTCGAGGTCGTGGGTATGCCCATCGCGTGCGCAGATCTTATTATGAAAGACCATTCTCCGGTGGTGAGCTTGTCCGGACATATCACTTTTCTTACTGAATCGACCAGCAGCTCGGCTGCCGTCCCTGGCATCGAATCGAGACCTGAATCTTTCAAGGAGTGGAGTGCGTCCCTCACATCAACACGGGAGCACCTAGACATGTGCATCACCTCCATGGGCGAGTACGCATGGAGGTGCATCCGGGGGAAGTTTGACTTCAGGATCTCCAGCATCTCGCAGTAGCTCTCCACAGTGAGCCCTGGCGCCAGCCCGCCCTGGAGGCATATCTCGGTAGCACCCATCTGCTCAGCCTCCGCTGCCTTCTGAACGATCTCCTCATGTGTCAGGATGTAACCATCTCTCCTCCTGAACGCGCAGAACCTGCAGCTTCCAACGCAGATGTTGGTGAAGTTGATGTTTCTGTTTATGACGTATGTCACCCTCCTCCCGCAGCAGCTCTCCTGGAGCATGCGGGAGAGGGAGAATAACCTCATCGGGCTCCGCCAGAGGGATCGCATGAGTTCGCGATTCAGATCTGCATGGTCTCTGGAATCGCTCAGGACGGCTTCACAGATGGAATCACTCAGGGACTTCATGATGCGCCTCTCCAGGGCAGGTGTTATCCCGACGCCCCTTGGTCCTCAACCTCAAGAATTCTGCGCTCCCTGGGCAGCTGCGAGATCAGCCTTCCGGGGGTGTAGAGGCCGCAGCCTATCACAGAGCCCGTGTGCCTGACAACCACGTAACCCCTTTCCGCCGGTGCTCTCAGCTCCAGACTCTCGCCCGCAAAGAAGCGTCTCGCCATCTCATCATCCAGATCGATGACGTTCTTTCTCGCGTATCTGCCCCAGAGCTGTAGCGCGTAGGTGGTCGGCTTCCACGGGCTCTCGCGCATCGATATCACCCTCATCCCGATGCTCTCGCACCTGAACGGCGGGATCTCCGGAAGGCTGAACGCCCATATCATTCTGCCGCGCCTGAAGAAGCTGTATCCTTCGAACACCTCCTCAGGGATGTCAAATCTCTCCTTCCACATCGCTACCACTGTATCTTTATTCACCAGCTGAAAGCCTTCTGCGGAGCTTCGCGACAAAGAATCCCCCCGTGTCGTTCTCGTGCGGATAATACCTTCTGCATTTCACGAGCTCCTCGCCGTAATCGGTGTTGTTCCAAGATGCCAGACCAGGGCTTGAGCGGAGACCTGGGATCGTGAATTCCTCCACATCAGCGAGATCGAGCACCCTGGACACAACCCCCTCGTTCTCCTCCGGAGCGAACGTGCATGTGGAGTAGACCACAACCCCTCCTGGCCTTGTCAGCTGTATCGCCCTGCGCAGGAGTGATACCTGCAGGTTTTGCAGATCGATGCTTCTCTTTAAAGAACACCTTGCGATCACTCCCGGATATCTTCGAGCGGTGCCCTCGCTCGAGCATGGCGCATCTACAAGCGCCCTGTCGAAGGTGTACTGCGGAAAGCGTCTACCATCATATGATGTGACAACAGCGTTGACCACGCCGAGCCTCTCGAGGTTGGCCCGGAGCGGCACGATGCGTGCCGATGAGCTGTCGTTCGCGACCACCATCCCCCTGTTCGACATCTGCATGCTCATCTGCGCGGCCTTTCCGCCGGGAGCTGCACAGAGGTCCAGTATCCGCTCGCCAGGCTGCGGGTCGAGGACCACCGGCGGCAGCATGGATATCTCCTCCTGCACGTGAATCAGGCCCATGTGAAACTCCATAAGCCTTCCCGGCTTCTCTGCATCCAGCCTCAGCCCGAGCGGATACCAGCTCATGCGCTCGTACCCGATCCCCAGCCGCTCCAGCCTGGAGAGCAGCTCGGGGACAGAGGTCTTCAGTGTATTTATTCTGATGGTCACCGGCAGCGGCCTGCTCATGAAATCCAGGAATGCATCGAAATCGGGTATAATATCGCGGTACCTCTCCAGGTGCTCGTATCCCATGTGCGGTGTGGTGAATGCTTATCGGCAAAATATCTTGGCCTCTGAGAAAAGCACCTGCTCCAGATGATACCGTGAGAGCAGATCTCATCATGGAGCTTCGCGGGTCATCGCTTTCGAAATACTATCACCACTGCTTTCATTTGCCTGACACCCCAGCAAGCTGGATTTCGGGGGGAACAGATACAGGAAGTGACTATGGTCGCTGAACATAAAAAGTCGGCCTCGCTCGATATTTCCGGTAATCTGTGGGCATCGTTCAAGCACAAACCGTCCGGATGCGATGCCACCGGGACGAAAGTTTGATATCCAGTCGCGCCCTCAACACACAGGGTGGTCTGATGAAGTTCAAGGAGTGGACCCGGCCGATCAGGAAGTTTGATGACATATACTACACAATCGAGAGGATCATCTACGGGAGGGGCAAGCTTAGCGGTTTTACGTCAGAGGATATCTACAACAACCTCCACGACAAGCGCTTCTTCAGGGATGCGGCAGATCTTCACAATTATCTCCTGGCCAAGGGCAAGACCTACAGGATAAGGCCCAAGGACGGCGGCTGGGAGAGGATCTGGTAGAGTTCGCCCACCGCATGGTTGAAGTGCGGGCAACCATAATCTTTTTGGCCTGTGAGGTTGAAAAGAAGACAGAGATGCCGGAGATATTTGGCATTGGTAATTAGCTCTGCCAATTCGTGATGCCACAGATCCGCCGAATCCGATGGGCTGGCCGTGTTTTCTGGCTGCGGCTTCCCTCAGATCTCCCTGAGCAGCGATTCTGCGGCCCTGGCCACGGCCTCTCTCGAGCTCAGCCTCGGCCTCCAGCCGAGCTGTCTTATCGCATCTGTTGAAAGGCACATCAGCTTCACATCCCCCTTCCAGCCCCTTCCATCGATCCCTCCGGTGAATCTGTACCTCACACCGTCCAGACCCATCGTTTTGACGACTATATCCGCGATCTCCCTGACATCGACAGTGTCCTGTGAGCCTATGTTGTATATGTTCACCTGATCATCTGCATGCTCGACACAGTGGATCATCGCGTCCACGCAGTCCCTGACATCGAGATAGGACTTCCGCTGCGCACCTGATCCGAGAATCTCGAGCTCGTTCGGGTTTGCCCTTAGCTTTCTTATGAAATCCACGATAACCCCGTGGTTCCCGCGCTCTCCCACTATGTTCGCGAAGCGGTATATCCACGCCTGCATGTCGAACGTGTGGCAGTAAGATGATATCATCGCCTCGCATGCGAGCTTCGATGCCCCGTAGAGCGATATCGGCTTCAGCGGGCCGTAGTCCTCCGGCGTGGGTATGATCTTCGCCTCCCCATACACAGTCGATGTCGATGTGAACGCTATTCTCCTGACCCCAGCTCTTCGCATCGCCTCGAGGAGGTTGTAGGTGGTGAGGGCGTTCTGCTCGAGGTGGACCCTCGTATCAGTCTCGCCCACTGCAACAGAGGGGTTGGCAGCGAGATGGAACACAATATCCTTGTCCTTCACAGCATCGTAGACCTCAAGCCTGTCGAGCAGATCAGCCTCTATGAGCCTGAAGCGCGGATTGGATTCGTGTGCCCTGAGATACTCCCGCTTTCCCGTGCTCATATTGTCTATGACTGTAACATCATTGTGTTTTATCAGCGCATCTACCAGATGAGATCCTATGAACCCTGCACCGCCAGTTACCAGAACCGACATGTCTCTGAGTATGGGCATGCTTTGAGGGTACGTGAGAGGTATGATATATCTTTTGGAGATTTACGTTCAGATGTGGCTGAATCCTCATCGTCCGGAGGCCAGTGTTCCTTGTTGGGTCGTGTACTTGTATCATTAAGAGATAGCCCCATGCGGCCGCATGGGATCCACACAGCATCATGCCAGTGCACACTGATTCCTTACAGCCTACTCTGGAGCCCACGAGCTTGTTGATATGAAGCAGATCTTCACTCTGAACCTCTGAGCCTCAGGACGTACAGCTCCTCGAAGAAGTACCTCTCCCTGGCCACGATCTCCGTGGTGAACCCCAACGCCTGGGCCAGCTCCACGACCTCTTCCAGCCCCGTGAGGGAGGAGATGAGGAGAAGTATCCTCCCCCGAGGGCTCATGATACCCTTCGCGCCACTCAGAAACCTCGCTATCACCTCTCTCCCATCAGCTCCGCCGTCGAGAGCTGCTGAAAGCCAACGATCATCCTCAGGAATTGAATCTGACCCCTCATCTGCGGGCAGATACGGTGGATTGAAAAGAATGAGATCGAATCTCGCGCCTATTCCATGGAACAGATCCGCTCTGACCGCAGGTATGCCCAGAGATGCCGCTGCTTTCACAGCATGGGGATTGATATCTGTGGCCAGTATGCTTCTGACCCTGGATGCAAGAGATTTTGATATCACCCCAGAGCCGCACCCGATCTCTATTACAGAGTCGTCGGCCCTGGCTTCAGCGATCGCAGCACGCATGAGGAGATATGTGTCCTCAGATGGGGGGTACACGTTCACCATTTCGCCCCCTTTTTGGTGAAGCGAGATTTATCAGACACGGTGACCCTGCATAGTATACGCACGCTTTGCTTTTCCCGGTGCTCGATCTGAGCATAGGTCTGCTGAGCATATGTCTGGATGCAAATATTAGCAAGCCTGCAGCACAACCTGAAATTCAGCTTTGCATTGTCTTTCTCCTGCACATATCCATCGCCATAAGGAATCCGCGGGCTCTCTCAGCCAGAGGATATCTGTTCACAAGCGACCTGAAGCGCGGCCCGTGGTTCGGCTCGATCATGTGCGCGAGCTCGTGCACGATCACGTAATCCTCCACCCAGACAGGCATGCCTTTGAGCCGGGAGCTTATCCTTATCGTCCCCTCCGATGGCGTGCAGGATCCATATCGTTTATCCATTCTGTCTGAGTACGAGATGCTTTTCCAAGACACAGCACCTCCGAGGTACTTCATGTTGAGCCGCATGGCCCTCTGCTCCAGATGGGAGTCGTCTCTCGATCTCCTCCTCTCCACCCTGCTCCTGAACCTGGCGATGTGCGCCTCGAGATCCCTATCGGGGATATCGGCCGGAGCCAGGACTTCTATCCTGTCCCCCTTTAGCCTTATCTCAATCGTCTTCTGTCTGCGTTTCGAGCGCCTGATCTCAACATCCACAATCGATCACCCCCACTTTGCGATATATGGTGTGCGGACCTCGCATCCTCTTGAGATTCTGTTGGTTCCACCCTCCAGGCATCTCTGTGTGGCATCTTCATATACCTAAAATGCTCTGCTAGGAGTTATGATCCACAGGGGCACGAGAACGAAAGGCGGCACTATGCCGCTCGAGACGCAGAAGAAGGTCGACGCGCTTCTGGATGAGTTCGTCAGCTTTGTCAATGAGATCTCGGATTCAAGACATCTGCAGCGCGGTATCGCGCGATCGTCACTGCCATGCAGCATCGTGGTCGTTCTGGACCGCAGCAAGCTTCTTGTCATCGCGCAGTTCAGGCCGAACAACCTCTCATCGATGTACCTATCAGCAGAGCACATCGAGCTCGCCGCAGACCAGGCTCTCTCCAAGGCGAGCTGGGAGTTCGGCTTCGAGGACCCATTCCTGCTTCAGTTCCCTGCGGATCTGCTCGATATGCAACCTGCGGATCGCGCAGATGACCTCAGAAGGATGGCCGAAGAGCATGTCGATTCTGAGTTCCTGCGCTTCATGGGCATGCTCAGCATGCTCAGACTGAGGCCGGCCTTCGGACCCGCGCCATACATCCTGGAGAACAGCTGTGCGGTTCTCTCTCGCGAGGGAGAAAAGGAGGTATGCGATGCGGTCTCGGCTGCGCTCGATAATCTCAGGGTCCAGCCGATCATGCTCAGAGGCATAACAGCGACAGAGCTCTCCCTCAGGCAGGCATGGCGTGCGATCTGCAGCTCAAGACTGGTCATCGCAGATCTCACAGAGAGAAACGCTGATGTCATGTACGGCCTGGGGATGGCGCATGCTGTTGGAAAACCCGCTCTTGTAATCCACATGAATGGAGAACACGTGGCATTCCCCGGGCATAAGCTCCCGTACAGCCCGTCTGATATGCGATCCCTGAAGTCAAATCTTGAGAAGGCGCTGAACGATCTGCTGGGGCCGGTCCTCAACCTATAAAAGAATTTCTGAAGCCATATATCATGAAATCTCCTTGGGTGTATTGGTGGCGGAAACCTCGCCCTTCAGGGCGTGGTGGAGCGTACCCCAACCCAGTAATACTTATCTTTCTGTACAGAATATTCCCCTGAGATGCCTTCGGACTGAGAAGACACTCCTCTGCGGAGAAACGGTTTCAATGGAATGACGACAGGCATATCGGAGCGTTCCGAATCCGCAGCAATGCGGAAGCTGAAACCTGCATTTGAGGCCAGGATCTGCTCCAGGGCCGCCGCTCTTCGGAGCTCGGTCTTGCAAGCCGATGTCAACCGGCCTATTGTCTCGGACATGTCGGAATCTCCGTATGGCGCCAGGGACAAGCTCCAGCCTTCAGGCCGGAGCAGTTGACATAGAGTTATATACGTCTACCTAAATAGCGTGAACCGGTCTCAGAGTTCCAGCTTCCAGGGGTTCCAGGAGGGGAATAGGTATTGAAAAAGATTAGATTGGCAGTAGCAGGGGTGGGCAACTGCGCGAGCTCTCTGATCCAGGGCATTGAGTATTACAAAAACCGGAGCGCGGAGGAGTGCGTCGGCCTCATGCACTACGACATCTGCGGTTACAGGCCAGGTGATATAGATGTCGTGGCAGCTTTTGATATCGATGCCAGGAAGGTCGGTCGTGATATCAGCGAGGCCATATTTGCCAGGCCGAACTGCACCAAGGTGTTCTATCCAGATGTTCCATACAAGGGTGTCGAGGTCAGGATGGGCCCGGTGCTAGATGGTGTGGCGCCGCACATGATGGATTACCCTGAGGAAAGCACATTCGTCGTAGCAGATCAGCAGCCATGCGATGTTCGGAGGGTGCTTGAGGACAGCGGCGCTGAGATACTGATAAACTACATGCCTGTGGGATCTGAGAGAGCGACGAGGTTCTATGCGCAGGCTGCCCTGGATGCTGGCGTGGCCTTCATCAACTGCATGCCCGTCTTCATAGCATCCGACAGGGAATGGGCGATGAGGTTCCAGGAAAGGGGCATCCCTGTGGTCGGAGACGATATAAAATCGCAGATCGGTGCCACAATAGTCCACAGGACGCTGGCGAAGCTCTTCATGGACCGCGGCTGCCGGCTCGACAGGACCTATCAGCTCAACGTTGGAGGAAACACAGACTTCCTGAACATGCTCAGCAGGGATCGGCTTAGATCGAAGAAGATATCAAAGACAGAGGCCGTCCAGTCTGTTCTGGATGCACCTCTCGATCCTGAGAACATACACATAGGGCCGTGTGATTACATACCATGGCAGAAGGACAACAAGATCTGCTTCCTGCGGATGGAGGGGAGGATCTTCGGGGACGTTCCCATAAATCTGGAGCTCAGGCTCTCTGTTGAGGACTCGCCCAACAGCGCAGGCTGCACGATCGATGCGATAAGGGTGTGCAAGCTGGCGATCGAGAGAGGCATCGGCGGACCCCTTCTGGAGATTTCGTCCTATACGATGAAGCACCCCCCCGTCCAGTACCCGGACGAGGTGGCCAGAGAGCTCGTCGAGAGGTTCATAGCAGAGTCGAAGAGCGTGATCGAGGCAAAAGTTTAGCATTCCATGCTGTGTGATTCCCCATCCTGGAGCATGTGAAGATCACGGCTGTACTTGCAGATGATTGCAAACTGAGCGAGATATCCAAAGTCCAACATCCTGATATAAAATTTTGTAGATGTAAAGTGCATCAGCATGCTGCTCTTGGGCAGAAGGTTGACGAGAGGACTATACGCGATTGTGAATATGCTGCTCATCCCAGAATTCGGGAGGTATTATGATACGACGCATAGTTTTAGATGTGCTGAAGCCGCATAAGCCCACGATCATAGAGCTTGCGAACGTGCTCAGCAATCTCAAGGGCGTGAAGGGGGTCAACATGAGCTTGTTTGAGGTGGACAGGCAGACAGAGACTGTTAAGGTCACCATCGAGGGTGACAACATAGACTATCTCGCTGTGGAGAAGCTCATCCAGGAGTTCGGCGGCGCTGTTCACAGCATCGATCAGGTTGTCGCTGGCAGGGAGATGGTGGAGGAGATCGATACCTGCCAGGAGCCCTAGGATCTCCTCTTCTTCAGAGCCCTCGCTATGCTCCTCAGCGTCTTCGTTTTGCTGCCCTTCTTCAGAACCAGCACCCTGCCGGGCTGGTCGTACCAGCTCTTCGGATAGCACTTCTCACGCTCCACCACGGGATCCAGGCCGAGATCCTCGGAGACGCGGATTATATCCTCCAGCTTCGGATTGCGCACCGCATCTGCTGTGGCGACCCTTCTGCCCTGATCCCTGCTCCGGTCCAGATCAAAGTAAGCAGGCCATATGACGAGCCGATCCTCAGGCATGTGGATCTCTCTGTTCAGTATCCACTTAAGCTTTTGGGACAGTGACTTCCTCTCCGGCTGAAGACCGGAGTTTGCGCACTGTTTATTCTCTATCATCAATCCATTGCGATTGATGTGAGTGCCTCTACAGTGTGAGATCCAGAAATGGCGTCTGCTGTTTTGGGGGATTGAGAGCACAGCTCTTCACCGGCACAACGACATGCATCTTTATAGTGGTGGTTGTATACACCATCTCATGGAGATGTGGAAGATCCTGCTGATATGCCTCCTGATGCTGCCTGCATTCTTTGCTTTGAATTACCTGGTGGTCGTCTACATGGCGAGGAGCAGAAGGGACAGGGAGATGCGGGTTGAGAGGTTCGTCGGCGATTCTGTGGGCAGGGACTACAGAGCTCACAGATTCGTCACAAGAAGGTACAGGCCGAGGAGAAGATGAGCATGTTGCAGTGAGCAGACTCGAAGCGACCGGATGGCCTGCGAGCTCAGCATTCACTGGCTTATTCACCGCATGAGTCCCGACAGCCACATGCCCTCAACGGTGAGATACCGAGACGCTGGAGAACCGCAGAATATTTGGATGCATGTAAAGAGAGTTCGGATCATGACCAGCATCAAGAATGCTCCGAGGACCGCGACCACGATCAAGGTGAGATCGAAGCCTGAGTACATGATAAGCAGATCCAGGGATCCGTATCATGAGCTGATGCTGCGCTTGTTCAAGGATGAGACGACCGCGATGCGGGGAAGGAGGTTTCTGGGCATCGTCGAGGAGAGGATGCGTGAGGGAAACCCGCTGAGGACAGACGAGTGGGAGAGCTTGATCAGAGAGCTTGGGATAAGCAGGTCGGCATTCTATGCGATGAGGAACAAGCTTCTTGGCGCGGGCCTGATCTCCATAAGAGGGGGAGAGTACAGGCTCTCAGGGGCGTTCAGCAAGGATCTCGTGGACATGGCGAGATGGTGGTGGACCGCTGTTCTCGGAAACAGCCTGGAGAACCTCTAGCCCAGGATAAAGGTTAAATTATCACGTGCGATCCTACCATCGGAGGATTTTGGTATGGACAGGTACGAGCAGGTGACCGAGCTGGCGAGAAGACGTGGCTTCATGTGGCCGTCCTTCGAGCTCTACGGTGGTGCTGCTGGCTTCTACGACTACGGTCCTCTCGGAGCCAGGCTGAAGAGGAGGATAGAGGACATCTGGAGGAGATTCTTCGTCATAGGAGAGGGGTTCGCAGAGATCGAGTGCCCGACGATAGGCATCGAGGAGGTTTTCAGGGCATCAGGCCATCTGAGCGGCTTCTCCGATCCTTTAACAGAGTGCAAGGATTGCAAGGAGATATACAGGGCAGATCATCTCATAAAGCACATCGTGGAGGTACCCGATGCTCTCTCAGCTGAGGAGATATACAGGGTTATAAAGGAGAACGATATCACCTGTCCGGAGTGCGGTGGGGAACTCTCTGAGGTGTACGAGTTCAACCTGATGTTCAGAACCGCGATCGGTCCTGGCAACAGGCATCCCGGGTACCTCAGGCCTGAGACAGCGCAGGGCATGTTCATAAACTTCCAGAGGCTTCTCAGGTACTACCGCGATTCCCTGCCCTTCGGCGCTGTCCAGATTGGAAGATCCTACAGGAATGAGATATCACCGAGGCAGGGGGTGATACGGCTCAGGGAGTTCAGCCAGGCCGAAGCAGAGGTCTTCATAGATCCCAGGAACAAACACCATCCGCGATTCTCAGAGGTTAAAGATCTCCGGCTGAGGCTATACTCCAGGGAGGCTCAGGAGCGCGGCCAGGTCGATGAGATGACCGTCGGAGAGGCCGTGGAGCGCGGAATCATAGCACATGAGATCCTCGCGTACTTCGTCGCAAGGACCTATGAGTACCTGGTGGCTGTTGGCGTTGACAGGGAGCGGCTCAGGTTCAGACAGCACAAGGCGGATGAGATGGCGCATTATGCAGCTGACTGCTGGGATGCAGAGGTCCTGCTCGACCGTCTCGGCTGGATAGAGATCGTCGGCATAGCAGACCGCACTGACTACGATCTCAGGTCCCACATGGCTCTTAGCAAGGCGAACCTGAGCGTGTTCGTACACTACCCTGAGCCGGTCAGGCGCAAAAGGATCGCTGTAAAGCCTGACATGAAGGCGCTTGGGCCCAGGTTCAAGGGCAGAGCAAAGGCGATAGCAGAAGCCATCCAGGCGATGGATCTCTCGAATCTCAAAGACGATACCATAAAGGTCACAGTGGATGGCGAGACATACGAGATCGAGAGGGGCCTTGTATCTGTGGAGGAGATAGAGGAGGAGATACGCGGCGAGGAGGTGGTGCCGCACGTCATCGAGCCCTCCTTCGGGATAGACAGGATCCTGTACACGGTGCTCGAGCATTCCTATCACGAAGAGCCTGTGGAGGGCGAGACAAGGGTGGTGCTGAGGTTCCTGCCCGGCATATCCCCCGTGGATGTCGCGATTCTCCCACTCATGGACAAGGATGAGCTGGTCGAGCCTGCGAGGAGGATCTTCGATGCGTTCAGGAGATGCGGCATGCTCGCGGAGTTCGACACATCCGGATCGATCGGGCGGAGGTACAGGCGCAACGATGAGATTGGGACACCGTACTGCATCACCGTCGATTACCAGACGCTCGAGGACGGGACGGTCACGGTGCGGGACAGGGACACAATGAAGCAGATCAGGATCGGAGAGGACAGAGCGGTTGATGTCATCAGGGATCTCCTTTCCGGAGCTCTCTGCTTCTCAGAGGCCGGCGCACCTGTAAAAGCATGATGGCTGCCGAGAACTGGCGCGCCTGTCTGATCAGGGAGATCAGGAGGAAGGCCATACATCTCACCGGCCTGTCCGTGCCGATCCTCCTCCTCAAGGCCGGCTGGTGCATAACGGTCTGGTTCGTCGCCACAGCACTGCTTGTTGCGGTCGTCCTGGAGACGCTCAGGCTCAGAGGGATGATACGGCTCCCCGAGGTCAGGGAGAGCGAGCAGGGGCGCGTGGCAGGATATTTCTTCTACATATCAGGATGTCTTTTGACTGTGGTTCTTTTCAGCGAGGTGATCGCCGCGCTGGCGATACTCATGCTCTGCATAGGCGATGCTGCCAGCGGCATCGTCGGATCTGTGGTCGTGGGATCAAACGTGCGCGATCCCGGCACTCCACGGAAGAGAAAGCCTCGGGTCGTTTCGGCGGCCATGCTCACGGTCTGCGTGCTCCTGGGCGTTCTCTCCTCCAGCTTCACTCACATACCACCACATGTGTACCTGGCGGGTGCTGCAGGCGCGACCCTTGCAGATTCTGTGCCGATCTTCGTAAAGGGCAGGTCGGTGGACGACAACTTCACAATACCCTTAGTAGCCGGCGCGCTGATGGCAGGAGCATCGATGCTATGAGATGATGCATGCCTCCACCTTTCAGCAGCCACTGCACCTTCGCGCTCCGCGCGCCCTTGTGCAGCAGATGCATGCAGATGAAACGCGATCTCTCGCTTCACATTCCGGCAGATTTAGATAGATTGCCGGTCACCCAATAAAAGATGATCTGCCGGCTCAGGAGTTCGATCCTTCTGCTTCTGCTGATCAGCGTAACACCTGATTCGTCTGCGATTACAGTCGCTGCTGACGAGATCATGCAGAGGGTGATCTCTGGAGAGTCTGTTATTCTCGATGGCGTAACCGTCTCAGGATCCCTGAACCTATCCGGAATAGAGCCGAGGATTGTGAGAAGGGAGTTCGTCATCACGGACTCAGAGATTGGCGATGCGGACCTCAGCGGAGTGGTGTTTGAGGGCGCTGTGAACCTCACCGGCACCAGGTTCGACGATCTCACTTTCGAGTCTGCTGTGTTCTCCCAGGGCGCGATCTTCGATCAGATCGAGGTCTCAGGCGATGCAAGCTTCGAGGGAGCTCACTTCAAGCGGGATGCGAGCTTCTCCGGATCCAGGTTCTCGGGAGCTGCTGAGATGAACTTCACAGCCTTTGACGACTACGGGTACTTTGCCGAGAGCGCGTTTCTTGGAGGGCTGCGAATTTCAAGCTCCGCATTCCAGGGGTTTGCTGATTTTTACGGAGCCCGCATCTCCGGGGATTTTATCTGCCTGAACACAGAGTTCAGCGACGGGGCTGGCTTCATGAGCACAGAGTTCGAGGAGGACGCGAACTTCGGCATGTCGAGCTTCGCGGGATACACATCTTTCGAGGGGTCTGTGTTCAGGGGTGATGCGAACTTCGCCCTTGCAAGGTTTGATAAGGCTGTTTACTTCGGAGATATCACATTCGAGGGTGACGCGATCTTCGGGCTTACACAGTTCGAGGGTCTCGCAAACTTCGCAGGCACGCATTTCCTGGGCGATCTCAACCTGAACAGCGCGCGCATCGATGCGTTTGTCTTGGAGAACACAACATTCGGGAGCGCATCGAGGATAAACCTGAAGGGCGCTGAGTTCAGGAGGCTCACAGCGCCATGGTCCCAAATGAAGGATCATCTCCTCTACGACGGCGCAACCTATCTCGCTCTGGTCAAGAACTACCAGGACCTGGAGTGGTTTGAGGATGCTGACGACTGCTACTACGATTACAGGAGGGAGGCGCAGCGCAGAAAGCCCTTCGGCTGGGGCAGGATCATCGATTACCTCGCATGGATAACATGTGGCTACGGGGTCAGGCCGAGCTATCCCTTCGTCTGGTCGATCGTGGTGATGGCACTGTTCGGTATGGTCTTCTACCTCGGAAAGGGAATCCAGAGGCAGCCTGTGAAAGAAAATCCGGAGCGCCTTAGGGAGGATTCGCCAGCTGAGGGAACACCCGCATCACTCCATGAGAGCATTTACTTCAGTGCGCTTGTGTATCTATACTCAACAAGCAGCTTGGACTTCAGGCCCTCAGGCATCTACAGGTACCTTGTGATCCTGGAGGGAGTCCTGGGGTGGTTCTTCCTCTCACTGTTTCTGGTCAGCCTCGGGAGGGTGATGATAAGGTAGGATTTGACCAGAACGAACTCTTGCATACCACTGCTGGAGTATCTGAACTTCAGCGCGGTTCTCTGAAGCGCTCACATCAAAGACACATCTGCGGATTCGCCCCTTCAGCACATCTCGCAAAGACGAACCACCCAGCATACTGTCAATTCATAGATCCTCTGGGCCACATGGGTAGCGAAAAATCCTGCCCCCAGCCCGTAGCAGTTGACGGATCTCTGCCCCATCCCGCTCTACGTCGTGTACTTCGCATTGATGTTAACATACTCGTGGGTCAGATCGCATCCGAAGCCGCGGGCGCTCGCTGATCCTGCGCCGAGGTCTATCTGGATTAAGATCTCATCGCTGGACATGACCTTCTTCGCCTCTTCCAGAACGCCATCGACTATGATCCCGCGATCCACAAGCAGCACGGAGCCGCTCCTGGAGCTCATTCTTAAGGATACCCTCGAGGGGTCGAACTCAGCCCCGGATCGACCGGCAGCGCACACGATCCTCCCCCAGTTCGGATCCTCGCCGTAGAGCGCGGCCTTGACGAGATTGCTTCTCGCTATGCTCTTCGCGGCCCTCCGCGCATCCTCGCTGGATGCTGCTCCTGTGACCTCAACCTCCATCGCCTTTGTCGCGCCCTCGCCGTCCCTGGCGATCATTTTGGTCAAGCGCACGCATACATGCTCCAGCGCCTCTCTGAATGATTCTGGATCGCATTCAACCGCCCGGGTGCTGGTCAGGAGCACGGTGTCGTTTGTGCTCGTGTCTCCATCGACTGTCAGCATGTTGAAGCTCACATCCACTGCGTCTTTCAAGAACCTGTAGAGCTCCGGGCCGACATCAGCATCTGTGTAGATGAACGCCAGCATCGTCGCCATATCAGGCTCTATCATGCCCGCGCCCTTGCATATCCCGCCTATCCGAAATCCCTCATGCTCGACAGCGACCTCTTTGACTTTTGTATCAGTTGTCATTATCGCCTGGGCGGCCTCCCTGCTCGCATCAGGGCCTGATCGGAGCGCTGGTGCAGCCTCATCTGCGAGCGAGGAGATGAGATCGAGATCCAGGTAGCGGCCTATGACGCCCGTCGATGCGACGCCGATCATCTCGGGGCCGCATCCGATCATCCCGGCCATTATGCCGGCCATCCTCTCCGCATCCCTGATGCCGCGCACGCCCGTGTATGCATTTGCAGATCCGCTGTTCGCGATTATCCCCTCAATTCTCCCTCCTGATCTTCTCAGATGGTCAATGGTCACCTCTATTGGCGCAGCCCTCACCCTGTTCCTCGTGAAGACGCCAGCTGCATATCCGGAGCATGCGATCATCGCGACGCCGTACCTCCCGCGCTTCACCCCGCATGCCCTCACGCCAGGCACAGCGCATATACCGCCATCGATCTCTCTCATGATACCTCCGCTGAGCCCAGGCCGCTTATGATGTCTCCGCGGGTCAGTATCCCCACCAGCCTGGATCCCTCGACGACCGGCAGCCTGTTTATTCTGTGCTTCGTCATCATCGCTGCAGCCTCCTCTATCGATGCATCCGGGCTCACTGTTATGGGCTTCCTGCTCATGACATCCGATACACGCATCTTTGTTATCTCATCCAGAGAGCGCTTCATGCGCTCCCAGCGTATCACATCCCTCACCGGGATCTCAAATATCTCGAAGGGGCTCGGGAGCCAGAGCTCTCCGCGGTCGTCCTTTGTGGAGAGGATCCTCAGGAGATCCGATTCAGATATCACGCCCACAAGCTCATCCCCATCGAGCACGGGCATGCCGCTTATCCTGTTTTCCCTGAGAAGGCGAGCCGCCTCTGCTATGGGATCGCTCGCCTGGCAGGTGACAGGGTTTCTGTTCATGATGTCCTTAACCAGCATTGTGACCTCCCAGCCAAGGTGTTGCTTCAGCGCCTCTTGTGAGGTTTCGTAGTATTTTCCAGGCTATCTCCTCAGCCCGTTATGCAGTCACACTCGCTAAATTGACTTCCTCTTGGCCAGAATACCGGAGTTCTGCACCATTATTTCTATATCAAGGCGCACCGCCTGGGAACCAGAGACCGGCTGTCTCATCCAGGCCCATCATCAGGTTCATGTTCTGGATCGCCTGGCCGGATGCGCCCTTGACCAGGTTATCTATCGCTGATATCACAACCACGCGGTCGCTGTTCCTCTCTATCTCAAAGCCGATATCGCAGAAGTTCGAGCAGCGGACGTTGCCCAGCATCGGCACACCATCCACAAGCCTCACGAACCTGGCATTTCTGTAGAAGTCGCTGTACAGTTTCGACACGAATTCCCTGTCCTGTATTTTATCCGAGAATGAATCCTTCACGAACACATGAGCTGTTGTCAGAATGCCGCGAACTGCCGGTATCACATGCGGAGTGAAGCTGATCCTGATGTCGCTCTGGAGCCGGGAGAGCTCCTGCTTTATCTCAGGCACGTGCCTGTGGTTCGTCACCCTGTAGCACCTTATGTTCTCCGCCAGGTTCGGGTAGTGGCTGGTCTCCGTCGGCTCGGCGCCAGCACCTGATATTCCTGACTTGGAATCGAAGACCACGCGGTCAATCATCCCGGCTCTCGCCAGTGGCGCGACGGCCAGCGTAGCGCCTGTGGGGTAGCATCCTGGATTCCCCACAAGAGACGCGCCTGCAACCTCGGGGTGCAGCTCAGGCAGGCCGAAGACAGCGTCCCTCGGAGCCCTGTGCTTTATCCCGTATGTCTTCTCGAATACGTCCACGGGCAGCCTGTAGTCTGCGCTCAGATCGATCACCTTTGCGCCATTGTCCAGCAGCTCCGGAACCCAGTCCATCGCAGTTCCATGAGGCACAGCTGTGAACACGACATCGCACCTCTGGGCTATCTCAGAAGGCGATGGAGACTCAAACTTTAGATCGAGCATGCCTCTGAGATGCTGATGTACGGAGACCACCGGCTTTCCGGCAAGCTTTCTGGACGTGACGCAGACGATATTTGCGGATGGATGTACGGAGAGAAGGCGGAGCAGCTCGCCGCCTGTATAGCCTGAACCGCCAACTATTCCTATGTCTATCATGCTGCTTGAAAAGCTCTCTGCTGATATAAATCTGCGGCGCTACACTCTGCCGGAGAGTCTCAGGCTGAGCCGGCCGAGATCTCTTCCCAGCTCCTCGATCATATCTCTGTTCTCCAGCTGGGATAGCCACCGCTCAGGTATCCATGAGGTCCCATACCGGGCGCCTGCAAGAGCCCCCGCCATCGATGCCACAGAGTCCGTATCGCCGCCGGCATTGACCGCCTCCACAAGGGCCTCCTCCGGCTCAAGGCGCACAAAGCAGTAGAACGCAGAGGGCACAGCATCATGCACAGACGGAGATGTACCAAGGAGTTCCAGCGCATCCGATGGATCTCTGTCCGAGTGGAGAAGCACCCTCACCTCCTCCAGCTTTCTTCCGAGATCTGGAGAGATCCTCGAGGCTATCTCTGTTGATACCTCCAGGATCCTCATGCGCGGGAGATCGAGAAGAGATAGAGCAGCACCAACAGCGACCGCAACAGCTCCCGCCCTGGCTGCGCGGCTTCTGTGGGTGACTATGCTCTGGAGCTCGGAGTACCTTGAGACCATGCTCAGATCCCAGTGGTAGACGAGGCCGATCGGCGCAGCCCTCATCGCAGCTCCACAGGTCTCTATGCTGACACCGGCCTCCTGCCAGGGCTTTCCTGAGAGCATGTTCTCTATCGCGGATCTTGTTGTTATCCCCACACCTCTGTTGAGCCTCTCGTCCAGTATCCATTTGGATCCCCATCTGACCAGATGCTCTGCAAAAACATCACCTGAGAAGCCCTGAGCCTCGAGGAGGGACTCCGCCAGGATCAGGGTCTCCTCAGTATCGTCTGTGTACTGGCCTGCCCGGAGCCCGTAATGGAAGTGATGCTCGGGCGCAGGAAGCATATCGACAACTCTTCCAAATGCTCGCTGTATCTCCAGAGCCGAGAACCCCTCAAGCGGCATCCCGAGAGCATCGCCGACCGCGGATCCGAGAAGCGAACCGATAAACTTATCGAGAAGATCCATGCTGTTGAATTAAAATGCAGAGGACAAAAAGCTTGGCCAGCTCGCTGCATGAGACGATGCGGCCTTTAAATCCAGATCTCTCAGATCCGGCAATGCCATCGAATGCGTCGGCCTCTCCAGTCTGGTCGCCCGGGGCATTTAAGAGCGCGCCGGAGAGGTCTGCAGAACCACACTGCATGAATCTGCGCGATAGCTGGGATCTGTTTTACCGCCGGAGTGGGAGATCGTGGGGAGGCATCACGCGGGAGATCCCTGAGCTTCCCTGCGGCTCCAGGGTACTCGAGCTTGGATGTGGCAGCGGGAAGACCCTTCGGGGGATGATCGGCAGAGGATGGCGCATCGTGGCCATCGATATATCCCCAGGGGCGCTCGGGCTTTCGAGATCGATTAAAGATGTATCCGTCATCTTCGATAAGGGAGGTGATGCCGGAACCACATCCTCAAAAGAAATCCACGGGGATCTGGAACTTGTAGCAGCTGACGGCAGGCTGCTCCCCTTCAGGGATGGGACATTCGATGCGGTCTTCGCCTTTCACGTCGTGGGGCATCTGGTCAGGCCGCAGAGATCTGTGATGGCCGGAGAGATCATAAGGGTCACGCGCAGGGGCGGC